>JBDSSX010000271.1:0-6773 GCA_039928555.1 Nitrosospira sp.
GGGTCGCTTGCATCGATGACGTGGAGCAGCAGGGATGCATCAAGCGCTTCGTCTAGCGTTGACTTGAACGAGGCGACAAGCCCGTGTGGCAAATTCTTTATGAAACCGACCGTGTCACTGACGAGCACGCGTGGGACGCTCTCCGGGTGGAGGGCACGCACTGTGGTATCAAGCGTAGCGAAGAGTTTATTCGCGACCAGCACCTCGCTTCCCGTGAGCGCCCGCATCAAGGTGGACTTGCCGGCGTTTGTATAGCCGACGAGCGCCACGCCAGCGAACCCTTGGCGCTCTTGCCGCCGCGCACGCTGCGTCTTGCGCTCAACATCCATCGCGACGATTTCCTGTTGAAGTTCGGCGATGCGGTCACGGATCTTGCGTCGATCCAATTCAGTGTGCGACTCGCCGCCCCCCCGGCCACCGACGCCGCTGCGTTGCCGCCCTTGCGGCCCCGCAAGTTTCGCCGCCTCGCGCAGGCGCGGTGCCATGTACCCGAGGCGCGCGATCTCCACCTGGGCGCGTGCAGCGCGCGAGCGGGCGTTGCGATGAAAAATTTCGAGAATGACCATAGTGCGGTCCATTACCTCGCAGCCGACCTCCTTTTCAAGGTTGCGTGCCTGCGATGGCGAGATCTCGTGGTCGACCAGGATGGTATCGATATCCCGGCTATCAGGGTTGGCGACTATTTCCTCGAACTCGGCGGGTTCGTTGTTCATGAAGCTGCGTATTTCCTGCCGCTTGCCGGCGCCAAGGTATGCCGTTCTGTCGAAGCCTGAGCGCTTCTGCACGAACGTGCGGACGACCTCATACCCCAGTGTTTTTGCGAGTTCGCGCAACTCGCTTAGCGACGCCTCGAACTCGTCATCGCTCACGTTCGGCAGTTGTACGGCCGCCACGACGGCGTATTTGGATTTCTCTTCAGCTTCTCTTTGCATAGGAGATTGCATATCTTGAGTGGGCGAATTCAGATAGTACCTGCAAATGTAATAGCTGCCGGCGCTAAGTATGCAATTTACAACCATGCTTGTTGCTGCCGGTCGAATATCGATCATCTGTGCCGGTTGAGCACTGACCAGACCAACAGGGCGACTGGGAGGAATGGCTGTGGTTCTTCGCTACCGCCGTACGCTACGCGGCCAGCCAAGCCGTGGAAACCGCGAAGGCGCTGAACGCGCTGGGGGATGCCGACCGCGAGCGCGAGCGCGTCCGCACCCTTGGCCGTGTAGCCCCGTCAGCGCTACAGGTCCATCAGGCGATGTTCGTTCGCTCGGTGACTACGATTCCCGCCATTTGCACCGCTACTGGGCAGAGCCCGCACACCGTCAATAAAATGCTCGACGCCATGATCAAGCTGGGCCTGGTGCGCGAACTGACCGGGATGAAGCGCAGCCGTATCTACGAATACATCGCCTACCTGGAGCAGTTGAACCGGGAGGAAACCTGAAGTGGACAAACGAGTGATGCGGCAGGGGTTGTCCAAAAATTGAAAAAGGACTATATTTAGTCTTTATTCGATCTGAAAGAGGCCGTCATGCGCTACTCAACCCAAGTTAAATCGATCAGTTACCTGAAGGCAAATGCAGCAGAGGTGTTGCTGCAACTGGCCGAGCAACGCGAACCGCTGGTCATCACTCAGAACGGCGAGGCCAAGGCGGTAATCCAGGACGTGGCTTCCTACGAGGACACGCAGGAAACGCTGGCGCTGCTTAAGATTCTCGCGCTTGGCAATCAGGAGATTGAAGCAGGGAAGGTCAAGCCGGTTAACGATGTAGTCGCTCGGCTGCGCACCAAGTAGGCCGGATGCTGATGCGGTACGAGGTGTTGCTCACCGAGGGGGCGGAACACGATCTCGAAGCAATTCACGACTACGTCGCAGAGTTCGACTCGCCTGCCAGCGCGGGTTATGTGCTGGATAGGTTGCTGAAAACGGTCGAAACGCTGGCGGCTTTTCCGGAACGCGGCAGCCATCCCAGGGAATTGCTGGTGCTGGGTATCCGCGACTATCGCCAGACCTTCTTCAAGCCTTATCGAGTGATCTACCGTGTCGTCGAGCAACGTGTTTACGTCTACCTGATCGCGGACGGGCGGCGGGACATGCAATCGCTGCTGACTCGCCGGCTGCTGGGAGCCTGATGGACGCGCTCTTCTGTCGCCGCTGGGTAGTATGCAGGAGTCCCTCTTTCCTCTGACCGAAGCGGCAACTCAATTATTCAAAACTGCGATGCTGGATACTTGGCGTCCCACCGCCGTTCCGCCTCTACCTCAAAAGAGAATCGAAGACAGAAATGCGCCCGAAGGCTGGTTGTAGAGCCCGAAGCTCATTAACGTCATGGGCTGAACGACGCGAAGCCCATGCTGCAAGCACCAGCGGAATAGTTCGCCATTGCGCGTGGGCAGGAGAAGCCCCGGCCCCGCGAAAGTGTCGGCAGCCCCGATGAGGGCCTTGAGATCTTCATTACTCTCCCCCACGGCATGCCCGAAGAACCCGATTAATGTGGCATAGCCGGTGATGCGACCGGCGTGTTCGACGACGGTGGCGGTGCCTTGCTGGATCGCGTGACGCAGCTCTTGACCCCGATCATGACCGTGGATGTTCTGACAGAGACGATTGCAAGCATCCTCATCCTCGTGGTGCGCCAGACGGACGGTGTAGCCAGGGATGTCGAGCCGTAGCGCCGGCCCCTGTAGGTTCGCCAGCGGCTCCCGTACCTCGAATCCCAGCTTGGCATAGAGGGCCAGGGAGCGGTTATGAAAGGCGGCTTGCACCAGACGCACCCTGGCGAACCGTTTCTGCCGGGCGCGCGCCAATACGTCCTCCATCAGGCGCCGGCCGAGGGTGTCGTTTTGGACGTCCGGGGCGATCGTCAGCGGGCCGATACCCGCAATGGCCGCATCTTCCCACAGGAAATTGCTGCCCACGATTCGCCCCTCACTCGGCCACCACCGAGTACACATCAGGGCGCGACAACAGCAATGAGAAGAGGCCACACGCCACCTCGGCCGAGGGAAAATCCGGAGGGAAATTATGTTGTCCGGATATCGTCTTGAACGCGTTATAGCAGATCATCCCGCCCACTTCCGCGTCTGCGAGGCGGCCCGTTCGTAAATTGAAATGCATGTTCACTCCGCTCGAATAATCGAATTAAAAGGGGACAGTGAATCAAAGGAAAAAACGATAATCGTGTCTAATTCTACTTTGTAATTTATGACACGGTCAGCACGACTTTGCAACCAGCGCTTGCAATCGATTGGTGTGCGCCAAACCCCCTCCTTTTAGCAGGGATTGCCCAATCATCAGTTGGATGGCCAAGCTTCAACATTTTGTGGAAAACGCGATAGGCGTCGTCGCCAGTATGTTGGATGGGGCATGGGTGAAGATTTCGATTAATTATGGAAGCAGTCCGGTTTGAGGTGACGAATGAAAAAGACTACGCAAGCACTCATTGGATCTTGGCGTATCGTCGAGATGCATCGATCGACCAGCCGTTCATTGCCAGCACGCTCCTGAGGTATTGCAATAATAATTTAGGTAATACAAAAGGAGATTGTCATGTCGACGACGCTCACCAGTAAAGGTCAAGTTACCATCCCCAAGCAGATTCGCGATGCCCTCAATCTGATGCCGGGCTGTGCGGTGGATTTCGCCGTCAACCGCGATGGCGAGGTCGTGATTCACAAGGCCGGAGCCCGCCCAAGCCGTAAACCCGACCGTTTTGAGGCAGCCCGTGGCAAGGCCGATGTAAAGTGGCGCACTGACGATCTGATGACTCTGCTGCGTGGTGAGGACTGATGCTGCTGGTCGATACAAACGTACTTGTCGATGTTCTCGAGAACGACCCAGAATGGGTCGACTGGTCGATCAATCAATTGCGTGCTCAGTCAAAAATTCATCAGTTAGCCATCAATCCGATCATTTACTCCGAACTGTCCTTGACCTTTTCCACCGTTGAGGCCTTGGATCAGAGCCTTGAAGATTTGGGCCTGAGGATGATTGAGGTTCCGCGCCCAGCCCTGTTTCTTGCCGGCAAGGCTTTTGTTCGTTATCGCCGGCAAGGAGGCACGAAGACCAATGTTCTTGGTAATTTTTTCATTGGTGCACACGCGGCCGTGTCCGGTCATTCAGTTCTGACCAGAGACACCCGGCGTTACGTATATTACTTTCCCAGTGTGAATTTGATCGCCCCAGAGAAGCCGGTATGAATATGGTGTAACACACAATGTCTTCTCTTCGTTGCGTTATAAGTAACAAGACAAGGGACAATTCTGAACCATCAGATAATTGCGCACAAGGAAATGCTCGGGTAGATCAAAAAACCTCCATCGCGCATCATCCATTCGAATTTCTCAACGGATGTGGTAGCATTCGCTACTGCGAAGTTTGGTTAATGTGAGGTCGAGGTTCAGGCTTCTCGTTTTCCGCCAGATTCCTTGGAAATTCCGGGTCCATATTCCGGGTCGTTAGCTCAGTTGGTAGAGCAGCGGACTCTTAATCCGTAGGTCGAGCGTTCGAGCCGCTCACGACCCACCAATAAAACAAAGACTTAGGCGTAACTGCTTAAGTCTTTTTCCTTTTATGGGACACTCTTGGGGCATTTAAAGGTGGAAGAGTTTGGCAAATGTACGGGGAGGTGGACATACAGCGCCTAGGCTGGGATACCTTAGTGCCGCGCCCCGTCCGCCGACAAGTACCCCCGGCCTCTTATTCACCTGGAAAAGCCTTTTTCATCCAAGCACATGATTTATTTACACAATCTTATTTCATTTGAATACGTCGAGGATACGTGTTGCATACCATATGCAATGACTATCATTCATGCAACTCAGAAGAGGCATTCTCCTACCCTAGGTAAAGGGGGAGGGGTCAACGCGAGACTGGATGTACCCCCGCACCTCCCTCCCCCTCCATTTCGGAAAAGAGTAAATTTTTGACCAAATTATAGACTAATTGCCCCGCCATTGTCCCAAACAACTATGCTAGTTATGTAAGTCGCGGTATTATATAAGTAATAACAGCTTGACCGTAGGATTGGCAATCCGTTGTTGCATTTTTCTGGATATTTGTGTAAGCTCTTTCCCATATCAAAGGGAGTAAGCGAACATGGCAAGTACTGAGAAACGGGTTACGGATGACGGTAAAGTTTCCTTTCGAGTGAAAGTGCGTATTAAAGGTTTCCCGACTCAGACTGCTACCTTTGAGCGTAAGACGGACGCTAACAAGTGGGCGCAAGCCACCGAATCAGCAATTAGAGAAAACCGTCACTTCAAGACTTCGGAAGCCAAGCGGCATACGCTGGCTGAATTGATAGACCGCTATGTTCGGGATGTTCTACCCACCAAGCCAAAGAATGCGCGTGACCAACTACGGCAATTGAACTGGTGGAAAGCCGAGATAGGGCAGTATGCCCTTGCGGATGTAACCCCTTCACTTATCGCCCAATATCGCGACAAGCTAGCAAGCGGTATTACTCATCACGGCAAGCGCCGTTCCCCAGCTACCGTTAATCGTTACATGGCCGCGCTGTCTGTAGCCTTTACAGTCGCCGTAAAGGAATGGGGATGGTTAGAAGATA
This sequence comes from Nitrosospira sp., assembly GCA_039928555.1. GTDB lineage: Bacteria > Pseudomonadota > Gammaproteobacteria > Burkholderiales > Nitrosomonadaceae > Nitrosospira. Next base: position 5,568 of record JBDSSX010000271.1, read on the forward strand.
CGCCCATGAGGAAAGTTACCAAGGGTAGGGAATCAAGGGGGCGCGTTCGCTTTCTATCAGATGATGAGCGTAACCGTTTGTTAAAATCCTGCAAGGAATCATCTAACCCCTATCTTTACCCTGTTGTTGTGTTGGCTTTATCAACTGGCATGCGCCAAGGTGAGGTTATGGGACTTACTTGGGATGTTGTGGACTTCGCTAAAGGCCGTGCAATCCTTCACGAAACCAAGAACGGGGAGCGCCGCAATATCCCGATAACAGGCCATGCCCTTGAATTGCTAAAAGAACTCAACAAGGTGCGCCGGATAGACAGTAAATTGCTTTTCCCTTCCAAGGACACGGCAATACAGAAACCGATGGATTTACGCTCGCCGTGGGAAACAGCAGTTAAGAAAGCGGAATTGGAGGATTTTCACTTTCATGACTTGCGCCATAGCGCAGCGTCTTATTTCGCTATGAATGGAGCTAGCCTTGCTGAGATTGCCGAGATACTAGGACATAAAACATTGCAGATGGTGAAGCGTTACGCACACTTGAGCGAAGGGCATACAGCAAAAGTAGTGGAATCTATGAATAGCAAAATCTTCGGCTAATAAATTGCCCAACATCTACGGCAAAATGGGATTACGCTTGACAAGCGAGCGCTCTTATGCGACAATGTAGCGACGCTTGAGTTCAATCAAGCGGATGTGACAGGCGTTCGCCTGTTCACAATATAAATCCCTGTAGTTTTAATACACCGCCTGTTATTTCGGTCATCTGTCCGAGATATTGGGATTTCTTTGTTGTTCACTTCCTAGGACTATACCTATGCTCAATCATAGCGCTATTGTAAACACCCCCGCTTCCCTTGTCAATCCTTCAAACTATATTTCCCCGCCTATTCTGATGACAGTAAATCAATTCTCTGAAAAACACCCCTGCTTTTCGAAGGGAAGTTTACGCGGGCTGATCTTCAGCGCTCGTAGCCGCGAAAGCAGTATCGGACTAATCGAAGGAAATGGCCTTGAAAGCTCACTTATAAGGATAGGGAGGCGCATTTTAATCAATGAAGATCTTTTCTTCTCCTGGGTGGGGCGTCAGTCAAATGGTTGATTCGGTGACTAAAACAGCCTGGGGTCAAGCATGGGATACCGCAACCGTGGAACAGCGCCGCACGTCAAGACGCTGGCAACAAGGGGTAGTCTTTAGATCGGGGTTAACCGG
>JBDSSX010000272.1:0-3480 GCA_039928555.1 Nitrosospira sp.
CTGCCGGGCATTGGCCGCTGGACGGTGGAAATGCTGCTTATCTATACGCTCGAACGGCTGGACGTCATGCCTGCCGACGATTTTGGCGTACGCGAAGGATACCGGTTCCTGAAATCCCTTGATGCCATGCCCAATCGTCGAGAAATGGAAAATGCCGGCTTGCTTTGCCGCCCTTACCGGACGGTAGCGGCCTGGTATCTGTGGCGCATTCCCTCGTTGCCCGGCTACAAGAAGAAAAAATAACAGAGTTTATTGTTGCGGTTTTTTGGACGGAAGAACCAGATGCTATTTGATCGCGTCAAATCCCTGGACCACATACTGGAGTCAGCCAAAACAAGAGGACTCAAACGCCAACTGGGAGCGTTTGATCTTACGATGCTGGGTATCGGGGCTATTATCGGCACGGGTATTTTTGTGCTGACTTCGGTCGCAGCCGAGAAAGCTGGCCCTGGCATGATATATTCATTCGTCATTGCCGGCTTCATTTGCGCGCTGGCGGCCCTGGTATATTCGGAAATTGCCGCCATCGTGCCGGTGGCGGGATCGGCCTATACCTATTCTTACGCGGTATTTGGTGAGCTGATTGCCTGGATGGTGGGCTGGGCGCTTATCCTGGAGTATGCGGTCGCGGCGGCTGCCGTGGCGGTCGGCTGGTCCGGCTATATCAACGGCTTTCTGCATGAAATCGGCTACGGCCTGCCCCTGGCCTTGACCGCGGGTCCGCGAGATACCATTGTCCTGGCGGATGGCACAACCTCGGCTGGAGGTTTCAATCTACTGGCGTTTCTGGTTTCGCTGTTCGTCACTTTTCTCCTGATCATCGGTACCGCAAAAAGTGCCAGATTCACTACTGTTCTGGTGATTGTTAAAATTATCGCGCTCACGGTATTTATCGTTCTTGCCCTGCCTGCTGTCAACGCAGTCAACTTTGAACCCATGCTGCCCAATGGTTGGGGCACGCCAGCTTCAGGAGTTGGGGTATTGGGTGCGGCCGCCTCCATTTTTTTTGCCTATATTGGTTTCGATGCGGTCTCGACGGCGGCCGAAGAAACTCGGAATCCCAACCGTAATGTGCCGATTGGCCTGATAGGATCGTTGGGCATCTGCACGATTTTTTATCTGATCGTCGCCTATGCGGCAGTCGGCGCCGTCGGCGCCCAGCCCGGCGGCGAGCTATCGCAATCCAAAGAACCCCTGGCTTTTGTGTTGCGCGCGGCTGGTTACCCCACTGTGGGCAACTGGGTGGCCTCCGCCGCCATTATTGCCCTCCCCTCCGTGGTTTTAATGATGATTTATGGACAAACCCGCGTCTTGTTTACCATGTCACGCGATGGCCTCATGCCGAAGGTTTTCTCGCACATCCATGTGCGTTTTCACACACCGTATGTCGTTACCCTGATCACGGGGACTGCCGTGGCCTTGTTCGCGGCAATGTTCCCTGTCGCCATGCTTGCCGATGTATCGAACTCCGGCACCTTGTTTGCATTCTTCATGGTGGCGCTAAGCGTGATGGTATTGCGCCGCCGCGAACCCGATCGCCATCGTCCTTTCAGGACACCTGCGCTTTGGGCTGTCGGTCCACTGGCCATGGCCGGATGCTTTCTGCTGGTCATCAGCCTGGGCTGGGAAACCATAAAATTGTTCCTATACTGGGCAGTGATCGGTCTGGTCATCTATTTCAGTTACGCCCGCAAGCGTAGCATCATAGGAAAAGAGCAGGCGGAAGGTTAATGCAGGCGGGATCAGCCGTGCAACCGCCGCCGCGTGAAACCATCCCCGGCGCGGCCGACGACGAGCACGGCGAGCGTGGTAGCGGGATCCGAGTCAGCAGCGTCTTGCGCAAACTTCGTAAAATCGTATTGCAGCTTATCCAGCCCCTGCTCGGTGCTATGAAGCAGGCTAATGCGCACGGAGCCAATCCCGCTCGCACTGGTGATGCCAAAAAAGCGGTCTTCCGCCGTTTGTCCCGCAAACAGCCCATCTCCCAATGCGGATGGACCAATAATCCCAAGTAAATTATTCGCTGTATCGAAAGCTTCAAAGAGCACGCTATCGAAACCCTTTCGGACGTTGTCAAAACCCGCGTCGGTCCATACCAGACCGGCATGATTGGGCAACGCGCCGAGCAATGCCGCACTGAAGGTAAATGTTATGCTCGAAACGCCATTGAAATACCATATGTGGCCTGAGTTTCCAGAACCATTTGTCGAACTGCGGCCGGTATCAAGCCAGTCACTCACGCCGGCAGGCCGTGACGTTATCCCATACGACGCGAGCGCATCCGAAGCGTTGAGCAGGCATTGCTCCAGGTATTCAAGTTCAGAACAGTCAAATAAAGCGCGCGCGGATGGACTGTCAGCAAACAAGGTATAAGGAACGGGATCGATCAGCGTGGCATTCGCCGCCAATGGTTCCGGTAATAACGCCACTACTGACAACGCTGCACTCAGGCTCTTCATATAATGCAATTTTTATAGGTTTAATCACTGCCGCAAGAAAAGCAATTACTCAATGAATCCAGTAACAGCAAGCGCTATGTTACCCGGTAGATTTTTTTTGACCATCGGACTTAAGTACAGCGCCACGAAACGGGCACCTGTCAGATTCAGATAAGGTAAAGATACTTAATCGGGAAATTCACCGGTGCTATCCACAAAGATACTACTTGAGGGGACGGACGATTTGCGTAGTCAGCAAGCGTTATCCGGCGCACCGATTCGCAAATCAAGGAAATCGCAGCCACCTATAGCGAGGCAGGCGTATGCGGAGGCGTCACTGGAAATACTGTAAAACTAATCATAACCCTATTAAATGCAAGGACTTTCTCCTCATAAATATCACGGCTGCATTGAACTCATCTCCATAATCAGGGGTCGTATGAATCTTGAGACTGTAATGCCCATATCTTTGCTGCATAGGTTTTGCGCTATTCAATAAAAGATGACGGCGCATGATCGTATGGTTAGTTGCCGCCAATAAGCGAGCTGGTACAGTCTTGAGAAAAAGTATTTTTTACATATTCGACTAACTTTTGTGGAGGATTTATGAAAAACAGCACGCTCATGCTCGCGGTTGCCCTGGTTGCTCCCATGTTTGTATCCGTAGCCCAGGCAGCCGCTCCCAACGATGCGCAAATTGCCGCCATTGTCGTGGCCGCCAATCAGGTCGACATCGACGCCGGCAAACTGGCCGGATCCAAGGCATCCAACGCGGACGTAAAGGCATTCGCTCATCGCATGGTTACGGATCACGCCGATGTAAACAGACAAGCGGTGGAACTTGTAACCAAGCTAAAAGTGACGCCACAGGATAATCCAACCAGCGAGAGCCTGAAGTCGGGTGGCGAGAAAAACATCGCGCATCTCAAGAAATTGAGCGGCGCTGAATTCGATAAGGCCTATATTGATCACGAGATAACCTATCATGAACAGGTACTCGATGCGGTCGACAAGACACTTATCCCCAATGCCAAGAATGAAG
>JBDSSX010000273.1:0-8833 GCA_039928555.1 Nitrosospira sp.
GTGACTTAGCCCATGATTACCATTGAGGAAACTGACAATCTTATAAACGTTGCCGTCTTCGGTGAATTCACTCTGGCTGATTATAAGGAATTCGAAGAACAGGTGATCTACAAATCCCGCTTTGAAAACCGGGTAAACCTTCTGCTGGATTGGCGCGACATGCTCAGTTACACCGTTGATGTCGCATGGGAAGACATCAAGTTCATCCGGGAGCACGGAAACGAATTCAATCGGATTGCGATTATCACCGATAATCAATGGCAGGCCTGGGGCGCCTGGGTATCCAATCTTTTCATTGATGCCAACATCAGGGTATTTAGCGATTACACCAGCGCGAGGACATGGGTAGTAGCTTAGTATTGTTTGCCTTCATGCTTAACAAACAGAAAATATAGCCAAGAACGAAGGGCGTGACAGATTATCCATCTAAATCTTTCAATCCGAATTCCGGAATCACCAAAAAGCGGGCAATCGCAACCACCTGCATATCCCTTCCGCAGGCATCCAAATGCGTTTACACTGCAAGCCGTTTATCTGCATAATTTCGTTGATAGCTGACTGATCAAAAATACGCCGAAGATTTTGTTGCAAAAAAACGACACATTTCCCTCCCATTCTCCAAAATCTCTTTATATTGATCCCCAACTCGTCCAAAATGGAACCTGTTACTCTTGTACGCGACAGGTGGAGGCTCATAAATATTTCTATGGCATTTCATATGCCGAGAAATTGGCGCTTTACCTGATTTGGAGAACTATATGAATAGCGATTCAATATTGCCTTGACAGAGAAAACCGCCATAAACTCGAAAGTTGATTTAATTAACATTTTAATTGTATTAGTGATTGCTTGTTATCACAGTTATCTCGGTATTGAAGATTAAAATTCAAATCAAGCGATGAATAGATTAACAACCAGAACCAGTGCGTATCCGACCAGAATCCTTTACATTATAAAAAATGACTAGTCCCATTAATTTGGAGGGGAAGACCTTGAGTTCAACCATAGCGAAGTTGAACGCTCCGCTAACGCAAGCGTTTAATCCTCAATTGTCAAGCGAGTCGCCGATAGCAATAACTCCAACACCCACCTCCAACACCCAAGCTCAGCGATTAGCTGACTTTGAGACATTGACGGCTGCTTTGGAATACGCGGCGGCCGGAAATGCTGGATATAACTTCTACGATGCCAAGGGCAATTTACGCTCGGTCCTTCCCTATCAGGCGTTAAGGCAAAATGCCCATGTCTTGGCCCGGCGTTTAGCGGGTCTTGGTTTGGTTCATGGTGATCGCGTAGCGCTTATTGCCGACACCACTCCCGAATTTGTCGAATTATTTTATGCGTGCCGCTACGCGGGATTAATTCCTTTTGCAATGCCGGTTCCGGTTAATCTTGGTAGCCACGCAGTGTATGTTCAGCAGCTCCGGGGGATGCTTGAGGCTGGTCAAGCAAGTGCAGCACTGGCCAATGTAGACTATATTGGCTTTCTCGAAGAGGCTGCCGAGGGATCTCAAGGGTTGAGATGGGTTGGCACACCCGAGCAACTGGGAGAACTCCCGGCTCTGGAGACATCGCTGAAAGCAAATCATCCTGACGAAACCGCTTATCTTCAATTTACCTCGGGCAGCACGCGTACTCCTCGCGGAGTAATCATTACCGAACGGGCATTAATGAGCAATCTGCAAGGGATTGTTCGTAATGGCTTGGAGATACGGCCCGGTGATCGCTGTGCGTCATGGCTACCCTTTTATCATGATATGGGGCTGGTAGGGATGGTAATGGCACCAATGGTGGCACAAGTTTCGGTCGACTATCTGGCTACCCGTGATTTTGCAATCCGGCCTCTGCAATGGTTGCGCCTGATTAGTCGAAATCGTGCTACCGTCGCATTTAGCCAGCCATTTGGCCTCAAACTCTGCACTCTGCGAGTTCGTGATTCGGATTTGGAGGACCTTGATCTTAGTAGTTGGCGCGCGGCGGGTGTCGGTGCAGAGATGATACGTCCGGATACCTTAAGAAATTTTGCTGAAAAATTCGCGCCGGCAGGTTTTGACGCACGAGCCTTTCTACCGTGCTATGGACTGGCTGAATCTACGCTTGCTGTTACTTTTTCTCAGGTTGGCCGTGGCTTCCAAAGCCTGCGGGTTGATGCCGCCACGCTGGTGGACAAAAAGGTGGCGGTCCGTTTACAGGTGGAAGGCAGGAAATATAGCGAATTTGTAAATTGCGGCCGTCCTTTACCCGAACATACAGTCAAAGTTGTCGATGATGCCGGGCAGATACTGCCTGATTTGAGGGTAGGCAGTGTACTGGTGTATGGTAGTAGTATTATGACGGGCTATTTTAATAATCCGGAGGATACTCAAAAGACCTTGCGCCCTGGTAATTGGTTAGATACCGGTGACCTTGGTTTCCTTTTTGAGGGCGATCTGTATGTCACCGGTCGTCGTACAGATGTAATTATTGTCAATGGGCGTAATATCCGCGCCCAAGATATAGAGGAGCTTGCCGAACAGCAGCCAGAGGTAAGAGCCCGTGAAGCATCCGCCTTTGGTATAACCGATGCCAATGATGTTACGACGATCGTGCTGGTTATAGAATGCCGCCTGACCTCCATAACAGACCGGCAATCCCTTACCAGCCGGTTACAACGATTAGTGTATATGGCATTCGGTGTTAATTGTCTGGTTGAACTGGTTTCGCCGCACACTTTGCCCCGCACTTCATCCGGCAAACTATCGCGTTTTGCTGCGCGCCAAGGTTTCATACAGCGGACAAACCTGACAGACCAGCTATCCGCCGAGTCCGGGGACAAATAATCGCCATATGTCCGGGTCATGGGTGGCGGTGACCGGGGCCACCGGCTTTATTGGTGACCTACTTTTGCAATCCCTGATCAAAGAGGGATGGAAGATCAGGGCACTGACCCGCCACCCCCGCGCCGATGATGAGTTTACGCAATGGATTGAAGGTGATTTAGACAATCTTGACGCATTGCGGAGTCTCGTTAAAAATGTTTCTGCTGTCATACATTGCGCCGGCCGGGTTCGAGGTAGTTCTCTCGATGACTTCATCGCTACTAATGTAACAGGCACGGGTAATCTTGTGCGTGCTTCAATACAGCAGGCATCGCCACCTCGCTTTCTCCTTATCTCTTCCCTGGCTGCCAGACAACCGGAGCTTTCCTGGTATGCAACCAGTAAGCGTATGGCTGAGCAATTAGTGATGGACCATGCACATATCATGCCGTGCGCGGTTTTCCGTCCAACCGCGGTTTATGGCCCGGGTGACAAAGAAATGAGTCCACTTTTCAGAGTCACCCAGCGCGGCATATTACCTATGGTTGGGAAAGCCGCGATGCGCTTTGGCTTATTGCACGTCAGCGATCTGGTAGCCGCCATTCTCTGCTGGCTTTCGACCCAGACGCCCGTACATGGCGTCTATGAACTTGATGACGGACTGCCGGGGGGCTATGACAGTCAAGCGGTGGCCGCCATTGCGCAAGAGGTGTGGAAACGGCCTGTACGTTGCGTCTTTTTGCCAGCGCCACTTGTTTCGCTGGTTGCTAACATTAATTTATGGTCGGCACGACTGTTGCGTTACTCACCGATGTTAACCCCTGGAAAGGTTAGAGAACTACGACATCCAAACTGGGTCTGCGATATAACGCCTCTAACCCGGGCGCTTCCGAATTGGCAGCCTCGCATACGGTTGCGTGATGCTCTATCTCAGGCAATATGATTCCTACAACCATTAAATTGATTCAGAACTAAGCCATGTCGAGCGATTACAGTGATATTCTTCAGAGACTTTGTCATCATCTTAGGCAATTTACCGGCCCTGATGTGGAAATTACGCCGCAGACTGATCTCATCAATCAGCTCGCAATTGACTCTGTCAAGTTATTGAACTTGATTATGGAAATCGAAGATGAGTTTGACATTTCCGTGCCACTTAACGCCCTTACGGATGTTCAGACCGTTCATGAACTGGCAAATTTGATTCACCAGATAAAGTCGGCCAAATAATGGGTTTGTTGGATAAGCTGGATGCCGTTGCCGCAGCGAGAAAAGCCTTGCTGCCCGAGGGAGTTGATGTTTTTGGCATACCCATAGGGCGGATTTATTCTGCAACAGAGGCGGAAATCGGTGATCGTCGCATACTGTTCCTGGGTACGAACAACTATCTCGGATTGACCTTCGCGCCGGAATGTCTGCGAGCGGCCCATGAAGCGCTTGAAAGCGAAGGCACCGGTACTACGGGATCGCGCATGGCCAGTGGCAGTTACGGCGGACACCGTGCCCTTGAGCGGGAGTTTGCGGATTTTTATAACTGTCAGTCGTGCATTGTTTTTACAACGGGTTATCAGGCAAATCTCGCTACGATCTCTGGCCTGGCGGGGGCCGGTGACGTTGTCCTCATCGATGGCGACTCTCATGCAAGTATCTATGATGGATGCCGCCTGAGTGGTGCCGAGATAATCAGGTTCCGGCACAATGATATGACGGACTTGGATAAACGTCTTCGGCGCCTGGGAGAGCGCTCGCGCTCGACTCTGATCATTGTTGAGGGTATTTACAGCATGCTGGGCGATCGGGCGCCGCTGGCGGATATTGTCAAATTAAAAGATGCTTACCACAGTACCCTTCTTCTTGACGAGGCACATTCTCTTGGAGTCCTGGGCCAGACGGGCCAAGGTCTGGTGGAAGAAACGGGGCTCATTGGTGGAGTCGATTTCATCACGGGTACCTTCAGTAAAAGTCTCGGTGGTATAGGAGGCTACTGCGTAAGCAATCATCTCCAACTCGATCAGTTACGCTATGTCAGCCGCCCGTATATATTTACGGCATCGCCCTCACCCGCCACCATCGCATCGACGCGGGCAGCGCTCAAATTACTGCATGACGGTACCGGGCTACGTGAACAGCTTTGGAAAAATGCGCGCCAGCTTTATTCACGACTTCAGGAACTCGGCTATCAGCTTGGCCCGGAGCCCAGCCCTATCATTGCAACCATACTTGATACCCCACAGCAGGCACTGGCTTTATGGAATGGCCTGCTCGAACACGGCATCTACGTTAATCTGATGCTGCCGCCCGCGGCGCCGGACGGTAAATCGTTGGTGCGTTGCAGCGTAAGCGCAGCCCATACCAGTGACCAGATGGATTATGCCGGTCAGGCTTTTGCCGAGTTACGTGGAACGATTTTCCAATAAATATTTCTGCTGCCGGGTTGTTTCGTACTACGCCGTGCAAAGAACTCATCCTTGTGTTCCAATCACAAAATGGCTCTTATCGCGCAGTATCAACTGCGAATCTAAAGAATAAAATAATTATTAAATTCATGAAACGGGATGCGTACTCTTCTTACCTATAGCATGGTTTTTCCTCGGCGCAGCGCATACGTACTGGTGGCGCTGTTGGCTGCAGGTATCGCTGAGGGACTCAGCCTGACCGCTCTTCTTCCTTTACTTTCGATTGCGATAGGCGGTACGGGAGACTCGGATATCGGACGGGTCATAGTAAAAACCCTGCAGGGGATTGGAATTGAACCCACAATAGGCGTCATGCTGTTGATTATCGTCGGTGGCATGCTTATCAAAAGCATGATATTGCTGTTAGCCAACAGGCAGGTTGGCTATACCGTAGCGCATGTCGCGACCACGCTGCGCTTAGAATTCATCAAGGCGCTGCTTGCCAGCCGCTGGCAGTATTATTTGCGCCAACCCATAGGTTCGCTTGCCAATTCGGTTGCCACAGAAGCATATCGGGCAGCAAACGGCTTTGAGCATAGTGCCAACGTCCTCGCCCTATCAATGCAAGTGCTGGTCTATACTGTCGTGGCCTTGTTTATTTCATGGCAGGCAACCCTTACCTCGCTTTTCATCGGCATGATTCTGCTCCTGGCGCTGCACCGCCTGGTACGCGCCACGCGCAGGGCAGGCTCCAAGCAGACGCATTTGATACGTCATTTATTGACTTATCTATCCGATATACTCAGCTCAGTAAAATCATTAAAGGCCATGGGACGGGACAATGTGGCCGACGCTATTCTCCGTGACCAAACCCAGCAACTGGAGAAAGCTACGCGCCGGGAAGTCATGAGCAGAGAAGCTTTACTAGCCTTGCAGGAGCCCATACTTGCCGCTTTGACGGCAAGTGGTTTATATCTGGCGCTTGTAATTTGGGAACTTTCATTACCTGAGGTAATGGTAATGGCCTTCCTGCTGACCCGTATCCTCGGCTTACTTAATAAAACACAACGGCGGTATCAGCAACTCGTCGCGCAGGAAAGCGCTTATTGGGCAATGCGAGCAGCGACCGAAGAAGCGCAGGCTGCGGCTGAAAGAACTACCGGGACCCTCCAACCCACCCTGCAACAGGGGATCAGCCTTAAGCATATAAGCTTCGATTATGGGCCGAAATCGATATTTCGTGACCTCAACATCGAGATATCCGTGAAATCGTTTACTACCATTACGGGAACGTCAGGAGTCGGCAAAAGTACGTTGCTCGATCTTCTTTGTGGGCTGGCTGAACCCAAGTCAGGCGAAATTCTGATTGACGGCGTATCGCTGCATGAAATTAACCTGCGTCTATGGCGGTATATGATAGGTTACGTATCTCAGGAAACCATTCTGCTCCATGACACCATTCTTAACAATATTCTCGTCGGTGCGCCTGATCTGGTTTATGCGGATGCAGAACGGGCACTGCACCAAGCGGGCGCCTGGGACTTCGTCAGCGCTCTTCCAGAGGGCTTGCAAACTGTTGTGGGCGAACGCGGGGGACTCCTATCGGGTGGGCAACGTCAGCGCATAGCAATCGCCAGAGCACTCGCCCATCAACCACTTTTTCTACTCCTGGATGAGCCAACCAGCGCCCTCGATCCAGAGAGCGAACAGATAATTTGTGAAACGTTACAGAGGCTAGCACAGAACTTTACCATCATTGCGGTATCTCATCAGCCTGCGGTGGTCAACGCTGCCAGCATCGTCTATGCGCTCTCAAAAGGCAAAGCGGAGCGATTTCAACGTTCACCTGGCAACGATAACAATTCAGAATCGCTCGTGATTTTGAATGTTGCTGCTGACAACACTTAGCCCGAATGTTTCATAAATTCGCGTGATGATTGTACAGGATATTGTTTTATAGGGAGATTTTGTGAAAGAGCGGTGCAGTCATTCATACGCCCGACGGAACAAAATTTCCATACGAAACAAAAGACTAGCAAGGGCGCGCGAATTTATGAAACATCCGGGTTAGTACGCTCGCGAAAAACTGTACTATAGACGCGCCCCTTACCGAGGATGAACCCCGTCTCCTATGATTCTGATCCGGCAGTTGGGCACGGCGGAGTGTGCAGTTTTCTGGGGTGCGGGGCAAGGCGAAACGGAAATGAAATGAGTGGTCGACTACCGGATTCAGGATAATTCGGCGTAAGAGACCATGCATCAATCCGGGCAGGCATCCCTCCACTTCCAGCACTGATATTGGCAACGATAAGGGGTGTTGTTACTACTGGGAGAGATCACTACCCAGCAGAACTAAACCACACCATCCGATTTTACAGCCAGACGGTAGTTGTCAGGATGCTTTCGCACTCGTCCGGCGGCGCAGCCAAAAGAAGGCCCCGATACCGCCCACACCCAGCAGCAGCGCAATCTCTGTCACACCAAAACCTGAGCCATGTCCACCATGGCCCCCGCCGCCGCCAACATGCACAGGAATGCGCACCGCCGTGGTCATCTTGCCAGCTTTCTCTGTCTCCAGCAGCACCACATATTGGCCAAGTTCCTCCAAATTCACTGCAAATGCAATACTTCCAGATGGGTATTGTTTGGCTGGCACGGACAGAATCTCATGCTCCCCTTCGCCATGCCCTTCCATCACCAGACGTATTGCGATGGGAATCTCGCGAGACTCGGGATCCGTCAAATCCACCGAGAAATACAATTCGCCAGTTTCCGGGACATGATCGCAATACGCATGGGTAGGTGGAAGATCGCCCTTTGGCTTTTCATAGGCACTGAAGGCTACAGGAAAAGCTCCTGTTTTGATGGCACAGTCTCCTGAATGATGACCTTCATGAGCGAGCATAAGTTGCGCATGAACTGGCACCGCTACCAGTGCCACCAATATAGTGCATGCCAACCTCACAGCCTGCTCAAACATTCTATTCATAATATCTCCGGTTTCAAATCCGCAAATTAATCGTACGTCCAGCATTTTTTACATGAACGATATAATCGCGAATTGTATACCAAACTAACCACGAATAGGAAGCAGTGTATGCCCGGAAATCCGCAGACAGCCAAGCTTCGCGAAACTTTGGCAATCCCGACTCAAGTATGTCGCTGACACTTTTCAGTTAACGAGGAACGATATTTATCCGTTTCTGCTCACTTGATTTCGAGCGTCCTTTGTCGCTGCCGGCCTGAAGCAATCTCGCTCAGCTTGCATGCCGATACAATTTTCCTGTCTCTCCCCGGCGCCATTACATGCCAAATAAACTGGCGGCGTTTTATGGCGTCAACGTCCGACCCCGTCTCATTTCAATCCCACAAAACCGCTCCGAACGCTGGTTCTTACAGAGCGTTGATCATCTGTATAAACTCGGCACAGTTCATGCTTATCCGTTTTTTGGAAACCTCAGTAATATATAAGGAATATTACCCCATGGAGACCATTTTTTAGATTTGACTCGGCATGGACAGGTATATGTTAAAGCTGTATAGTTGCTGAGCCTTCGCTCTTTAGGGCATCTCTAAAAATTCGAATTTTGCCGCAATGCGTTGTTGCTCCTCGGTTACCAAATGAGAAACGTTTCCCTG
>JBDSSX010000274.1:0-2606 GCA_039928555.1 Nitrosospira sp.
CCCCCCATGCCCAGCACCACGTCGGGGCGCACCCGGCGTATCACCCTGGCGCTTTGCCATAACGCACGCAACAGACGCAGTGGCAGCGTGAGCCAGGTCGCGATGTTTTTCCCGCGCAAGCCGGAGAAACGGATAGTCTCCATGTCATACCCTCGCTGCGGTGCCAGCGTTGTTTCCATTCCTCTCTCTGTTCCCAGCCACACCACACGCCAACCCGCCGTCTTCATGTAATCCGCCACCGCCAGCCCTGGAAACACATGTCCACCAGTCCCTCCCGCCATGATGAGAATGGTGGGGATCAAGATAAAATCTCCATACCAGCCCGGCGATTGGATATTATTTTCATACCACATAGCCTTTCATCAACTGCCGGTTCTCCCAATCCACCCGTATCAGCACCGCCAGCGCGATACAGTTCGCGACAATGCTGCTGCCGCCAAAACTCATCAGCGGCAGGGTCAATCCCTTTGTTGGCAGTACACCCATATTCACACCCATGTTGATCAAGGCTTGCACTCCCAGCCATACGCCAATACCTTGTGCCACCAGCGCGGAGTAATGACGCTCCCGCACGGCCGCCTGACGGCCTATTACGAACGCCCGTATCACCAGCAACGCAAACAGCACCGTTACCGTCATGACTCCAATGAACCCAAGTTCCTCCGCGATTACCGCAAGCAGAAAATCAGTGTGTGCTTCAGGCAGGTAGAAAAGCTTTTCGACGCTGCCACCGAGACCGACACCCAGCCACTCGCCACGTCCGAACGCAATCAAGGCATGACTCAGCTGGTATCCTTTTCCGTAGGGATCATCCCACGGATCCATGAATCCAAAAAACCGCTGCATGCGATAGGGCTCAATCCAGATCAGCACCAATAGGCAGATGACCAGAAAACCGGTCAGCCCCGCGAACAGCTTCAAGTCCATACCTCCCAAAAACAGTATCGCCATCATGATGACGGTGATGACAACGAATGCCCCCAGATCCGGCTCGAGCAGCAGGAGCGGACCTACCATCAGCATGACGATCAACATGGGGAAGAAGCCTTTGCGGAAACTGTCCAGGTAAGCCGCCTTGCGAACGGTATAGTTGGCGGCGTAAAACACTACGAACAGTTTCATGAACTCCGATGGTTGCAGATTCACGATCAGCAGCGATATCCAGCGCCGACTGCCGTTGACTTCGCGACCTATCCCGGGAATCAGCACCAGCACCAGCAGCACCAATCCCAGTAAAAACAGGTGCAACGAATACTTCTGCCATGCGGACACCGGCACCTGGAATGCGATCAGCCCTGCCAGCAAACCCACCGCCAAATAGGCTCCATGCCGGACAAGAAAATAGGCGGGATGGCCATTTGTGCCTCGCCCCGCTTCGGCAATGGCGATGGAAGCGGAATAAACCATCACCAGCCCCAGACTCAGCAACAATATCGCGGACCAGATCAGGGACTGATCAAAATTGGGTAGACTTCTCTGGTAATTGATATCGCTCTGGTAGATCATCAGGTGGAGACCTTATGAGTCATGGCTGAGATTCCGGTCTGCAAATCTCTTACCGCCGCAACGAATACCTCGGCACGGTGAGCGTAATTCTTGAACATATCGAGGCTTGCGCATGCCGGAGACATCAATACCGCATCCCCTTTCTGTGCCAGCGCAAAACTTCTCCGCACGGCTTCCTCCATGGTCGTCGCGTAATGCAGTGGCACCCCGCAGCCATTTATCGCGGTGGAGATTTTTTCCGCATCGCGCCCGATCAACACCACTGCCCGCGCGTGTTCCGTGACTGGCTGTGCCAATGGCGAGAAATCCTGCCCCTTGCCATCACCGCCCGCGATCAGCAACACACGTTGCGTCATACTGTTCAGCGCCGCGACCGTTGCGCCCACGTTGGTACCTTTCGAATCATCGTAGAACGTGATGCCGCTGAACGCCATCACCTTTTCCATTCGATGCGGCAACCCCCTGAATTCGCGCAAGGCTTGCAGCAACGGTGCAAATGGCAGATCGATGGCGCGGCATAGCGCCAGTGCGGCCAGCGCGTTGGCCGCATTATGCAAGCCGGTGACGCCAAGCTCGCTGGTTTTCATCAAACGGATTTTTCCCTGCACCAGCCAGATATTTCCACTGTCGTGGATCAAACCAAAATCATTATCGCCAACCGGCATATCCAGACCGAAAGTTATCTGCTTTCTGCCGGTCAACGCCATCGCACGCACAACAGGATCGTCGCGATTCAGAACCTGAACACCGCCGCCATAACCGTTCTCCGCGCCGCCCCGAAATATCCTTGCCTTGGCAGCGGCGTAATCCCGCATTCCCGCATAGCGGTCGAAATGGTCTTCGCTTAAGTTCAGCACCGTCGCCGCGTCGGGATCAAGATTTCGTGTGGTTTCCAGCTGGAAACTGGAGGCCTCCAATACCCATGCCCTCGGCGGTTTTCCCGAGTCTTCCCGCTGCATCAGCGCATCCAGCACTGCCGGGCCGATATTGCCGGCCACCTCGACATCCCATCCCGCTTTCCGCACCATCGCCCCCGCCATGGCGGTTACCGTCGTCTTGCCGTTGGAACCGGTAATGGCCAGGATTTTTGGTTTTGCCAC
>JBDSSX010000275.1:0-2399 GCA_039928555.1 Nitrosospira sp.
GCACCAGCATGTCGGCGATTTCCAACGCCTGCTCACCGTTATCGGGTTGAGATATCAGTAATTCCTGTACATTGACGCCGATCTTTTGCGCGTATTGCGGGTCCAGGGCATGTTCCGCGTCGATGAATGCCGCAGTGCCGCCCATTTTCTGCACTTCGGCAATAACTTGCAGGGTAAGCGTAGTCTTGCCGGACGACTCCGGTCCGTAGATTTCAATGACCCGTCCTCGCGGCAGCCCTCCCACCCCCAGCGCAATATCGAGCCCCAGTGAGCCAGTGGAAATTACCTGGATGTCTTTGGCAACATCGCTGGCGCCCAAACGCATAATCGAGCCTTTGCCGAACTGTTTCTCGATCTGGGAAAGCGCCGCCGCCAGCGCTTTGCTTTTGTTTTCGTCCATGGATTTTCCTTTTAAGAATGGGACTGATTATCGCATATGTGACCCAGCGCGGGAAGGCAAGGGAGAATGACAATGTGTTCGCAATGGTTCACGGGAGCGTGATTTCCCATTTCTACCCAATGGCGCATCTTGTTGGAAGGCGATGGAACCGTGAGCTGATGCATCAGGAGATATAAGGAGAATTAATCGAGGCCATTTATTCCCTATGTATCTAAGGCAAAATATAAGTGTTGAAATAACGTTCCGCCCTGGCTGGATCAAGTTTACGCAGGGCGTAATAAATTCCCCTCATCTTGCCGCGCTCGCCCAGTAGTGCGTAGTTCACGCCCAGCTTATACCAGGCATCGGCATTCTCCGGCTGTATACGTACCGTTTCCTGATAGGCCAGAGCCGCCTCTCCGTGCAGGTTCAGATTGTCATAGGTACTGCCCAGACTGTACCAGGCGTCGGAATTCTCCGGCTGTATGCGCAGCGCCTCCCGGTAGGCGTGGATGGCGTGGGCGTACTGCTTGAGTTCATAGTGAGTATTGCCCAAGTCGGACCATGCCTCCGCATTCTCCGGTTGTATGCGCAGAGCATCCCGATAGGCCTGGATTGCATGATCGTATTCTTTGAGACTGGCATAGGCAACACCGAGTTTATGCCATGCCTCGTCATACTCGGCCTGGTTGCGTATCGCCTCTCGATAGGCATGAACCGCCTGGGTGTATTGCTTAAGATGGGCGGAAGCCACCCCCACGCTATACCATGCAGCCGCGTTTGCCGGATCGCGCTTGACTTCCTGCTGAGCGAATCTTAACAGCGTCTGCCAGTCAGCTTTCTTCTCCAGCGCCATGGCACGGTTAAGCCCATCCAATCCAGTTATAGTTGTTATCGT
Organism: Nitrosospira sp.; assembly: GCA_039928555.1. Lineage (GTDB taxonomy): Bacteria > Pseudomonadota > Gammaproteobacteria > Burkholderiales > Nitrosomonadaceae > Nitrosospira. Next base: position 1,278 of record JBDSSX010000275.1, read on the forward strand.
TTGAACAGGCTGTGCCCGTTTCGATAATTCGCCGATCCACTCCACCGGTAGCGCAAATGTGAAGTTTTGACGTTCTAAAGACTGGAGCGAAAGGAGCCCTATCAGCCGCCCCTGGTCATCGACCAACGCTCCGCCGCTGGAACCTGAAGGGACAGCGACGGAGACATGCATATATTGTGATCCCTCATGCGGCCGCGTATTGGACACAACGCCTTCGCGCAGCACCAGCTCATGCTCGCCGGATACACTGATGGCATGAACGCGCTGGCCGGCTCTGATTTTTCCGGCTGAACCCAAAGTAATGGGTGTGCCTCGCAAATGGGGTACATTCAGCTGGCAAAGATCACGATCCGGGTCTGCGTATTGCAGCGTGGCTTTGAAAGTGCTGCCTAATTTTCGCACCAAAGTACTTTTTCCTTCCTTGGCAACTTCCTTGACCACATGGCAGTCGGTAACCACCTGATCCGCGCCAACCACTACACCGCTGCCCTGAAGAATGGATTTACCATGGATATCCACCACGTCTACTTCCACCACGGAAGGCGACACCCGCATAACAATACGTTCAGGGGTCAATGGGATATGGGGAGCATGGAGAACATCGGCGGCGGCAAATGACGAAAGCAAGGCTAGTCCCAAACCTCCAATCTTCACTGGCAGGATATCGTGTTTTTTTTGCCGGTCATTCGGACTCACAGCCATATTAACCCGTCAATTTGAATACGCATCGTAGCGCATTGACTCAACTTATGTGCGTCAGCAACAATAATCGCGCGCAATAAAAAAGTGTAAAATGCCGGATTATTTACCGAAAGCTGCGGAACCCTATGGAAATCAAGGAAATTAACAAAGAACCCGCCAATTATCCCGCGAGGAAACCGATCCAGCCGCTGGCATATTTCATCTTCGCCACACGCTGGCTACAATTGCCGCTATACCTTGGACTGATTCTTGCCCAATGCGTATACGTGTACCACTTTTGGGTTGAATTGACCGATCTGATTGGCGCCGTCATGGGCAACCAGGCTGCGTTACAGCATATTCTGGACGCGGTAGCTATTGAAGGTGCGCCCAGGCCCACCAAGATCGGTGAAACCACCATTATGCTGGTCGTGCTGGGTT
>JBDSSX010000276.1:0-10401 GCA_039928555.1 Nitrosospira sp.
GGTTTTTAGTATCGCTTTAGCGTTGAGCCGGTAGTCGATTCCATGAAATTGAGTTTGCCCGCGGCCAGCCGCCCATGCCAAACATTAAGTCCAGATCGCGACAACATGCCCACATCTCCCACCTTTGTCCACCTGCGCATGCACAGCGAGTATTCCATCGTGGATGGCATCGTGCGTATCGACGATGCGGTGGCAAAAGCGGTATCCGACAGTATGCCGGCACTGGCGCTTACCGATCTTTCCAACCTGTTCGGCATGGTGAAATTTTACGAGGAGGCCCGTGCCAGGGGCATAAAACCGATCATCGGCTGCGATGTCTGGATAAGTAACGAAGACGATCGGGACAAACCCGCGCGTATTTTATTGTTGTGCCAGTCCAACTCGGGCTACCTTTTGTTGTGCCGGCTGCTGTCGCGCGCCTATCGTGAAAACCAGCGCCAGGGGCGGGCGGAGATCAAAAAGGCCTGGTTTACCGAAAGCGAAAGCGGGACAGCGGGACTGATTGCCTTGTCCGGGGCGAACTTTGGCGATATTGGCCTGATGTTAATGCAGAATAATCCGGCTCAGGCGGAAATACTGGCGCGCGAGTGGTCGGACTTGTTTCCGGGCCGCTTTTATATCGAGGTACAGCGAGTCGGGCATGTCAATACCGAAACTCTCGTGCAGCGCTCGCTGATGTTGGCATCGGTGTTGCATCTGCCGGTGGTCGCAACACAATCGGTACAGTTCTTGAATCCCGATGATTACAAGGCGCACGAGGCGCGGGTATGCATCGCGGAAGGTTATGTGCTGGGCGATCGCCGTCGCCCGAAGCATTGCACGGAAGAGCAGTATTTCAAGACCCAGGCGGAAATGGCGGCATTGTTCGCCGACATACCGGCGGCGCTCGCCAACACCGTGGAACTCGCCAAGCGCTGCAATCTCGCACTGGAATTGGGAGTCAATCGTCTCCCATTATTTCCTACTCCCAACAACCAGAGTCTGGAGCTATATCTGCGTGCACAGGCAGAGGTGGGTCTCGAGACACGGATGGAAGCGCTCTTTCCCGACGCCGTCATACGCAATGCGCAAATGCCAAAATATCGCGCGCGGCTGGATTTCGAGGCGTCCACCATTGTTCAGATGGGATTTGCCGGTTATTTTCTGATCGTTGCCGATTTCATCAACTGGGCCAAGCACAACAACGTGCCGGTGGGTCCCGGCCGAGGCTCCGGTGCGGGTTCGCTCGTCGCTTACTCTCTGGGTATTACTGACCTCGATCCGCTACGTTACGATTTACTGTTTGAGCGCTTCCTGAATCCGGAACGGGTTTCCATGCCTGACTTCGACATCGATTTCTGCCAGGATGGACGTGAGCATGTGATCGACTATGTAAAGCAGAAGTATGGCGCCGAGAGTGTTTCGCAGATTGCGACATTTGGCACCATGGCGGCAAAAGCGGTAGTGCGCGACGTGGGGCGGGTGCTCGATTTGCCTTATAACTTCGTCGATCAGTTGGCGAAGCTGGTACCGTTTGATCTCGGCATGACGCTAAAAAAAGCGCGTGCGGAGGAACCGCAACTGAATCAGCGCGCGCAAACGGAAGAAGAGGTTCGCAATCTGCTGGAACTGGCCGAACGCCTCGAGGGGCTTACACGCAACGTTGGCATGCACGCCGGAGGCGTACTGATCGCATCCGGAAAGATTACTGATTTTTGCCCGATTTACTGTACGGACTCAGGTGATTCGGTAATAAGCCAGCTGGACAAAGATGATGTGGAGAAAATCGGCCTGGTGAAGTTCGACTTTCTGGGGTTGCGGACGTTGACCATACTCGACTGGACCGTCAGATACATCCGGCGGCAAAAGCCGGGGGCTGCGGAATGGAAGGCTGGACAACCCGCCCCTGGTGTCAACCGGGGAGTTGCCGAGCCCGGGATCCCGATCCCCGAAACCTTTTCTCTGGAAAACCTCCCTCTGGACGATCAGGCCACCTACGCGCTGTTGCGGCAGGGCAACGCCGTGGGTGTGTTCCAGTTCGAATCACGTGGCATGAAAGATCTATTGCAGAAGGCAAGGCCCGACTGTTTTGAGGACATCATTGCTCTGGTGGCGTTATACCGTCCAGGACCGATGGCCCTGATTCCCGAATTTACCGAACGCAAGCATGGCAAGCGCGTGGAATATCTTGATCCACGTTTGCAACCTATACTCGAGCCCACTTATGGCGTGATGATTTACCAGGAACAGGTCATGCAAATCGCGCAGGTGATAGGCGGCTATAGCCTGGGCAGCGCCGATCTGCTACGGCGGGCAATGGGTAAGAAAAAAGTTGAAGAAATGGCTTTGCAACGCGATATTTTTGTCGCGGGCGCCACCAGGAATGGTTTGACAGGGCGTGACGCGACCGAGCTTTTCAGTCTGATGGAAAAATTCGCAGGCTACGGTTTCAACAAGTCTCACGCGGCGGCTTATGCCTTGATTGCATTCCAGACCGCCTACCTCAAGGCGCATCACCCCGCTGAGTTTATGGCCGCCACCCTGTCCGCCGATATGGACGATACGGACAAGGTGCATGCGTTTTTTGAAGATGGCATTGCCAATGGTCTCGCCATCCTGCCGCCCGACATCAATCTTTCCGATCATCGTTTTGTTCCTGTCGATGGGAAAACCATACGATATGGCTTGGGAGCAGTGAAAGGAACGGGAGAATCGGCGATTGCCGCGATTATCAAAGCGCGCGATCAGGAAGGACCCTACACTGATTTGTTCGATTTCTGCCGGCGGGTGGACAAGCGCATTGTTAACCGCCGCGTGGTGGAATCACTCATCCGCGCCGGTGCGTTTGATTCTGTCAATAGTCATCGGGCGGGCTTGCTGGCATCAGTTGGCATTGCACTCGAATCCGCCGAACAGGCCGGTCGTGCGGTCAATCAGGTGAGTTTGTTTGGCGAGGGTGACGACTCGATGGAACAACAGAGTTTGATTAACGTGCCGCAGTGGGTGGAAAAGGATAAGCTGAAGAATGAAAAAATGGCGCTGGGATTCTATTTGAGCGGCCACCCATTCAATGCCTGCGCGGAAGAACTGAAAGACTTTGTACGCACGCGACTGGATCGATTGAATCCCCAGCGGGAACCGCAACTTCTAGCGGGAATCGTCTACGCTATACGCACGCAGATGACCCGGCGTGGCAAGATGGGGGTGATCGTATTGGATGATGGCAGTGCGCGGGTGGAGATAGTCGTGTACAACGAATTATTCGAATCCGCCCGTAGCTGGCTGAAAGAAGATCAGTTGCTTTTGGTAGAGGCCAGGGTGAACAGCAAAAGGGGCGATGACGAGAATGGCGATGAACTGCGTATTTCCGCCGATCAACTCTATTGCCTGGACAGCGCTCGCTCACGCTACGCCAAACGCATGAAGCTCCACTGCAACGGACTATTGAACGCCGTCAAACTAAAAGAGTTGCTCGCGCCCTACCGTAGCAGCACTAATGCCGGCAATAGTCAACGCGGCAATTGGTGCTGTCCGGTATCAGTGATTTATCGCAACGAGAATGCGGTTTGCGAACTGGAACTGGGTGATGCGTGGCGCGTAAGCCTGCAAGACAATTTACTGCAATCTTTGTCAGCGCATTTCAAGGCGGAAAATGTCAAAGTGATTTACTGACATGATCGTACCGGTGCCTCTATCTATGCGTCTTTATTCGGGTGACTTTATCCTAAATCCGGTAGTTGGACGGGGTGAAGTGTGCGGTTTTTGGGGCGCAGGGCAAGGCGCAACGACGCGGAATGGTCGTTCCATTCCAAGACGTTGCGAACAACGCAGTCATGTGCCGCAAAAACTGTGCAATTCGCCTCGTAGCGGCCTCACCCGGAAGATGCACGTCAAATAATACGAAATATTGTTATTAATCATGGCACTGATACGTTAAATGAGCGGGCAACTACCGGATTTAGGTTTATTCTTGACCGAATAGTTCCGTAGCTCTACTATGCTTACGCTCGCTCATATTTTTGCATCCTTGTAGAAAGCATTGCTGGGGCTACCGGCCAACTAAAAATCCGCTTGTGAACCACTCCGATTTTGCGTTTATCCAGATGGATAGGACGTGGCGCCACACATCCGGCTAAAAACTATATGGAAGCATAGTAAAAGGAAAAAATGGAACCCAATACGACAACCATTGCCTCTGGCTTACAGAAGGTTAAAACCCGTATCAGGGAGATCGCGGACAAAGCGGGCCGGCAGCCCGAAGCCATTACGCTTTTAGCTGCCAGCAAAACCAACCCGGCCGAGTGCCTGCGGGAAGCGTTTGCCGCCGGACAGACTATTTTCGGAGAGAATTATCTTCAGGAGGCGTTGGGGAAAATCCCGGCGCTCACCGATTTGCCCATCGAGTGGCATTTCATCGGCCCCATACAGAGCAATAAAACAAAGCGCATAGCCGAGAATTTCGCTTGGGTGCATAGCATAGACCGGAAAAAAATTGCCGGCCGTTTGTCGAAAGACAGGCCCGAATCGTTGCCTCCCCTTCAGGTATGCCTGCAGGTAAACGTGAGCGGAGAGGATAGCAAGAGCGGTGTGGCGCCCGAGGAGGCCGCCGATCTGGCGGCGTATATTGTGGAGTTGCCCCGCCTGAGACTACGGGGAGTGATGGCCATTCCAGAGCTCACTAAAGCCACCGCTCTGCAGCGCAGCCAGTTCCGCATGCTGAAAGAAACTTACGATCAGCTTAAGCAGGCTGGCTATGACCTTGACACAATCTCGATGGGTATGTCGGAGGACCTGGATATCGCCATCGAAGAAGGCGCAACCATGGTCCGCATCGGTACGGCAATCTTTGGACCAAGACGCTACGCTATCCCCGAGGAGCTTGCTATCCAGCAAGGGAAACCTGACTAACTTCCGGATTTTATTAGCAGCGCGCTACGCGGAGGACTTGCTCAGAGGTTTCCGAGAGCAAGATACTTTTCGTGCAGTTGCGCTTCAGTCTCAACAATGTCCGGATTAAGGATGATGCAGTCCACCGGACATACTTCCACACATTGTGAAACTTCGTGATGCCCCACGCATTCAGTGCAGAGGTCAGGGGCTATTACATAGATTTCCTCACCCTGCGAAATGGCATCGTTTGGACACTCCGGTTCACATACGTCGCAGTTGATGCACTCATCAGTGATCATTAAGGCCATATCAACCTCAAATATTACAGTTCGATTTTCATCCGGAGTTGCGCTGCGACCAAAGGATGTACAAATTTGTCCACGTTTCCACCCAGCAGTGCAATTTCTCGCACGATGGTGGCGGAAATGAACATGTACTGTTCCGATGGTGTCATGAATACGGTTTCAATCGTGGGATTTATGCTACGGTTCATTCCAGCCATCTGAAATTCGTATTCAAAATCAGACACTGCGCGCAAACCGCGCAAAATTACCGTCGCGTTCTGCTGTTGCGAGAATTCCATCAAGAGCCCCGAAAAAGCTATTACCTCGACATTGGGGCAATCAGCCAGCACCTGACTCCCCATTGTCACTCGCTCATCCTGAGTAAAAAACGGTTTCTTGCCGCTGCTTATGGCCACCGCAACCACCACCCGGTCGAACAACCCCGAAGCACGCCGGACCAAATCCTCATGCCCGCGTGTGATAGGGTCGAACGTGCCGGGGTATATCGCTTTATCCATTTTTTCCGGATTTCAATAGTTGATAATGCACCTTACCCGCCTGTCCTTTGCGCCAGACCCTCCAGTTCACACCAGGCCCCAAAAAATTATCGTCTTCTACATAAACCAGCCCGTCTTCCGCTAGGTGTAGGGGAAGTAGAGATAGCAGTTTGGGTAGCAGACCCAGTCGATAAGGGGGGTCAAGAAAAATCACGTCAAACCGCTGTCGATCGGACTCCATGAATTTTAACGCATCCATTGCCACCAATTGGATTTGCGTGGCGGCCAGTTTCTGCGAGTTGGCTTGCAGCACCTTCAATACCTCATGGTCGAGTTCCACCATGAGTACCCGCTTCGCCCCTCGGGATGCGGCTTCAAAGCCCATCGCTCCGCTGCCTGCAAACAGGTCAAGACAGGTCTTGCCGCTCAGATCCTGTCCCAGCCAGTTGAACACGGTCTCGCGTATTCGATCAGGTGTCGGACGCAAATCCCCACCGCCGGGAAAAGTAATAATACGACTACGCCATTCGCCGCCTATGATGCGGACTTTGTTTCTAATCATAGCGGCGTGATAAAAGATTGAAAAAAGAGCACCTTTTCTATTTCTTTTCCAACGCTCCCACCACAACGCTCACCATCCCTTCAGGTTTGATGCGGCGCTGGAAAGCGTCCTTGATCTGAGCGACTGTCACACTCCCCACCGCCTTCAGGTAGTCATCCAGATAGGTGAGGGGCAGATTGTAAAAACCGATCACTGCGAGGTATCCGAGAATCTTTCTGTTGCTGTCTATGCGCAATGGAAAACTGCCGATAATGTTTTGCTTGGCTTCCACAAGTTCTTTTTCTGTTGGACCGCCCGACACAAAATCCGCCAGAACTTTCCGCGTCAGTGCCAGCGCCTCTTCTGACTGCTCTTTTCTGGTTTGCAAACTGATTTCGAATGGCCCCTTCTCCCGGAGGGGTGAGAAATGGCTATGGACGCTGTAAGCCAGTCCGCGTTTCTGACGGATCTCTTCCATCAGACGCGAGGTGAATCCACCACCACCCAGTACATAATTGCCGACGAGCAGCGGAAAATAATCCGGATCGTCGCGGCGCAGTCCTGGATAAGCAAGCTGAATATGGCTTTGTGTTGCGGGATGAGCAATTCTTTTTGTCTCCGGAACCGGTTCTGTCACCGCCGGCACAACATCCGCAGGCTTGCCTTGCGGCAGTTCGTTCGTTAGCGATTCAGCAATAGCAGCCGCTTCCGCACGGCTTACGTCACCCATGATGGACACGACCGCACCCGGAGCGGAATAACGAGACCGGTAAAAATCCATCAGATCGTCGCGCCGCAATGCACCCACCGTCTCAATCTCGCCCGAGCCTCGCAATCCGTAAGGATGGTTGCCGTAGAGCATCTTCATTAGCGCGCGGTCAGCGATGATGTCCGGTTTGGTGTCGGCTTCTTTCAAGCCGGCAATTATCCGCTGCTGCTCCCGCTCCAGTATGGTTACTACAAATTCAGGGTGCTGTATGACACGGCCAAGTATATCGAGTGCCTGCTTCCGTTCCCGCGCGCTGCTCAATGTGCGCAGCGTAACGCCCGCGCGGTCCTGATCAAAATGAGCACCCAGTTGGGCGCCGACATCCGCTATCGCTTTGGCAATCTGGTCTTCGGATAATCCCCCCGCGCCAAGATTCATTAGATACAGCGCGAGGCCGGCGCGACCGGATTTATCCGGCGTGTCAGTGCTGCTACCCGCGCTGAAATCCACGCTGACATCGAGTATCGGCAAATCGCGGCTTTCGACAAAATATACCTGTGCGCCGGAAGCCGCCTGCCAGTGCTGGATCGGCAGCGTGGCGGACGCCCATTGGGAGCAGGCGCCCAAAAACAGAATAAATACGCAACGTACTGCTTGCATCAAAACCTCTCTGGATAATTCTGAATGACTTTTCTAACTCAATAACTGATCAGTGTGGTTGCCGATCAAGCAATGATGTGGGCGGACCGGGGTCATGCTGCTCAGTGACGCAACCCGCCAGGCGCGGCAAAAGGGGTTTTCTGTTCCAGTGGCTGCGGGTCGAGTACTGCAACCGTCAGACTGTCATCCTTCAAATATTTTTTTGCCACCTCACGCACTTGTTCGGCGGTAACCGCTTGCAGTTTTTTCAACATCGTATCCACATCACGATGGGACATTCCGATACTTTCCAGCTGGCCGATCTGCATCGCTTGATAAAACATCGAGTCGAGCTGAAAGACCTGGCCAGCCACGACCTGAGCCTTGACTCGCGCAAGCTCTTCTTCAGTTACACCCTCGCGCACAAGTTTTTCCACTTCGGCACGTAAAGCAGTTTCCAAATCGGCCACCGTTTTCCCCTCACTAGGCGTACCGTCAAGATAAAACATGCCCGGACCGCGCGCGGTGGAGTCGTAGCCTGCTCCTGCCGAGCTGGCAATGCGCTGCTCGCGCACCAGTTCCTTATTGAGCCGCGCGGATTCGTTGCCGTCCAGCACCCCCGCAAGCATTTCCAGCGCATAGGGCTCCCAATCCGTGCCGGGATTACGAATGACCGGCGCATGATACCCCATCGCGAGGTATGGCAGCCGCGCCGGCGCTTTCACCGTAAGCCGCTTGATGCCGATCTGCGGCGGTTCAGTCTGCGGCTTGCGTTTGTCCAAGGACAACAGCGGGCGAGATTGTATCGGACCGTAGTACTTTTGCGCCAGAATGAACACTTCTTTTGGGTTTACGTCACCCACCACCACCAGCACGGCATTATTGGGCGCGTACCAGCGGTCATACCATTCCTTCGCATCCTGGAAATTCATATTCTCCAGATCGTTCATCCAGCCTATGATGGGATGCCGATAGGGATGCGATTGAAAGGACGTGGCTGTCATTTTCTCATGTACCAGCGCACGAGGCTGGTCATCGGTGCGCAGGCGCCGCTCCTCCATCACCACCTTGATTTCTTTGGCAAACTCAGCTTCTGTCACCACCAGATTGCGCATCCGATCGGACTCCAGCTCCATTGCCAGCGGTAGCCTGGATTTTTGTAATTGCTGGAAATAAGCAGTATAGTCACGACTCGTAAATGCATTTTCGCGCCCGCCCGCCGCTGCGATGCGTCTGGAAAATTCACCGCCCGGAACTGCGAGCGTTCCTTTGAACATCATATGTTCCAGCACATGGGCTACCCCTGTGGTCCCATTCAACTCATCAATGCTGCCCGCCTTGTACCAGATCTGTGAAATTACCACGGGAGACCGATGATCTTCCTTGACGATCAACTTAAGCCCGTTGGCGAGGGTGAACTCATGCGTAGTGGCAAAAGCTCCTGAAGAAACCAGGAGTGCCAATAGCGCCACTATTTTCGCAACTGGCCGCGACACAGAAGAAGAAGCGGTAATACGACAATTAACTCTCATTTTTTTAATAACCTAAATCCGGGTAAACGGAATAAAATTTCGGGATAATTCTAAATCCAGTAGTTGGACGGAGTGAAGTGTGCGGTTTTTGGGGTGCAGGGCAAGCCGCAACGACGCGGAATGGTCGTTCCATTCCAAAAAGTTGCAGCGCAGCCATGTGCCGCAAAAACTGTACAATTCACCCCGTAGCGGCCTCACCCGGAAGGTGAGCGTCAAATAATACGGAATATTGTTATTTATCATAACACTGATCTATTAAATGAGCGGTCAACTACCGGATTCAGGATAATATCCTGCTCGCCAGTTTTCGCCACGAATTTCAACGGATGTTGACAGCCTAACAGAATGCCAAGTTTCTTCAAATCCAAAAATAGCGCCGCACCTGACAGAGCCATGCCAACCAATTGGGCAACCAAAGTCAGACAAGGGCTTTCCCGCACTCGGGATAATCTGGGCAAGCAGTTATCCGGCTTGTTCGGCGGGGGCAAGATCGATGAAACCCTCTACGAGGAACTGGAAACCATACTGCTGACAGCCGATACCGGCGTGAATGCGACCACCTGGCTGCTTGACGAACTGCGTAAGCAAGTCAAACGCGATGGCCTGACCGATGCGGCGCAACTCAAAGGCGCGTTACAGCAGGCGCTTGTCGAACTGCTTGCGCCCCTGGCGCAACCTCTTGATACCGGCACAAATAAACCATTTATTATTATGCTGACGGGCGTGAATGGCGCGGGTAAAACCACTTCGATCGGCAAACTCGCCAATCATTTTCAATTACAAGGGAAAACCGTGCTTCTCGCCGCTGGCGACACCTTTCGCGCCGCCGCGCGTGAACAACTCATGGCATGGGGTGAGCGTAACAATGTCGCCGTTATCGCACAGGAGACCGGCAGTCAACAAAAGGGAGATCCTGCGGCGGTGATATTCGATGCGGTGAGCGCCGCCAAAGCACGCGGTATAGATATTGTGCTGGCGGACACCGCTGGACGGCTCGCTACGCAACTGCACTTGATGGAAGAAATCAAAAAAGTGAAGCGCGTAATCGCCAAAGCTGAACCGGATGCACCCCATGAGATACTGCTGGTGCTCGACGCCAACACGGGACAGAATGCGGTCAATCAGGTGCAAGCCTTCGATGACGCGCTCGGTCTTACCGGCCTCATCATTACCAAACTTGACGGCACCGCCAAGGGCGGGGTAATTGCCGCTATCGCCAGACAACGCCGGCAAAAACAGCCATTACCAATACGCTTCATAGGCGTGGGCGAAGGCATGGATGATTTGAGGCCGTTCGACGCAAGTGAGTTTGTCGAGGCGCTGTTTGACT
>JBDSSX010000277.1:0-2474 GCA_039928555.1 Nitrosospira sp.
TGGCGGAGGCGGTGAGATTCGAACTCACGGTAGAGTTGCCCCTACGGCAGTTTTCAAGACTGCTGCCTTAAACCGCTCGGCCACGCCTCCCAAATGGATCGCACGAATCATACCGTTTTGGGGCTAATTTTGCCAGTAAGGTCCCTATACCCATAATGATATTGCAACTTTCCACAAACATGCGTAGTCTTATGCATGTAGAAGTTCGTCAACCAAGGAGATGTCATGCAACCTGAACTGAGATATTCCGGCTCAACCGCGCAAACCGGGCTTGCTGTTGTTCGCAACAAGGTCCTGCGCAACACCTACTGGATGCTCGGCCTGACCATGATTCCGACGATGTTCGGCGCAATGATTGGGATGAGCACCAATTTCTCATTCCTCGCGCAAGCGCCGATCATGGGCCCGCTGGTGATGCTGGCCGTGATGATGGGTCTATTGTTTGGAGTGAGTGCCACGCGCAATAGCATGATGGGGATTGTGTTGCTGTTCCTGTTTACATTCGTTGCGGGCTGGTGGCTGGGGCCGATGCTGCAATATGCGCTGCATTTCAAAAATGGTGCGCAACTGATAGGAACCGCCGCCGCTGGAACAGGAATGATCTTCTTCACCCTGGCAGGAATCGCGACAGTGACCAAAAAGGATTTCGGCTTCATGCAGAACTTCCTGTTTGTGGGACTGGTGTTGCTGATTATCGCGTCCATCGCTAACCTGTTCTTCGCCATGCCGGCAGCCTCACTCGCCATCTCGGCCGTTGCGGTGCTGCTGTTTTCCGGCTTCATCCTGTTTGACGTGAGCCGTATCGTTAACGGTGGAGAAACCAACTACGTGATGGCGACGATGGGCATTTATCTTAGCCTCTATAATCTGTTCACCAGCCTGCTGCATCTGTTGCTGGCATTCTCGGGTGAACGAGACTGATAGTCTGAGTAATCTCTAATGAAAAAGGGCGGCTGTTACCAGCCGCCCTTTTTATTTCTCCTCATGTTTCTTGGATAGCGCCTTTTTCAAACAACGCAATAGATTCAACATGTGCGGTGTGCGGAAACATATTCACCACCCCTGCGGCCTTCAATAGATATCCCTTCCCATGCACCAGCACGCCCGCGTCGCGGGCGAGCGTAGCCGGGTTACAGGATACATATACGATGCGCATGGGCGCTGCCCTTCCTTCTCCCAACGAATTGACTGCGGCGATTGCACCCTCGCGCGGCGGGTCAATCAGCATTTTGTCAAAATACCCCTGCCCTTGCATCCACGCTTCGTTTATTTCAAACAGGTTGGCTTCCATGAATTGCGTATTTCGCGCCAGGCAATTTCTTTTCGCGTTCTCTCCGGCTCGCATCACCGTGGCCGCGCTGCCTTCGTAACCCACCACATGCGCGCCACGCCGCGCGATTGGTAGCGTGAAATTTCCCAATCCGCAGAATAAATCCGCAATACGTTCCCCCGGCTGTGGACGGAGCAAGTCCAGCGCACGCCGCACCAGTATCCGGTTCATGGCGGGATTAACCTGGGTAAATTCGGTCGGGTGAAACGGCATGACGATATCGAATTCCGGCAGAGTGTAATTCAACTCCGGTGCGTTTTCCGGGTAAAACGGATAAGCTGTCTGTGGGCTACCTTCAGGTTGCAGGAAAAACTGAAGGTGATGCCGATCGGCGAAAGCCTTGAGTAATGCTTCGTCCCGTGAGCTAAGCGGCTCCAGGATACGCAATACCAGCACATCCACATCCTCGCCCAACGATACTTCGATCTGCGGGATACGGTCACGGATCGATAGACTTCCCACCAGTTCCCGCAATGGCAGGATGAGCTTGGAAATACGCGAGGGCATGACTTCGCAAGCCTGCATATCGGCGACAAAACTGCTGCGCTTCTCGTGAAAGCCGACCAGAACTCCACCTTTCTTGGCGACATAGCGCACTGACAGCCGCGCGCGGTAGCGGTAACCCCAGGCTGCCCCATATACAGCAGGCAGGATTAATTCGGCCTCGACCTTGCCGATATGCCTGAGATTGTCTTCCAGAATGCGCTGTTTCGCCGCCACCTGGGCACGTGCATCCATGTGTTGCAGGCTGCATCCGCCGCATGTTCCGAAGTGCCTGCATTGGGGTGTAACCCTCGCATATCCCGGCTTGAGAACCTGGCCCACCTGCGCCATCTCGAAGCTTGATTTCTTGCGATAAGGATTGTAGGTAACCACTTCACCGGGCAGCGCGCCTTCAATGAAGATGACTTTACCCTCCGCGTGCGCAACCCCGCGGCCTTCCTGATCCAGAGATTCGATGGTGACGGGGGCAATCATCCTAAATCCGGCAGTTGGACAAGGTGAGGGAACAAGCGTCGTCGTTGCCGCTACGGCCACTGAGCGAGAAATTCCTGCCAGTGAGGTTCGGCAGACTTGCCCAGAGTGAGGCGCACCAACTCGCATTCGCGTTGATACTGCTCGTCGTCGAAAATACCGCGCATGA
>JBDSSX010000278.1:0-2764 GCA_039928555.1 Nitrosospira sp.
TCCGCATCGACAGTTTTGAATTGATCGATAAAATCCTGCTCAAAGCCATGGTGAGCGGCAATGGTCAATAACTTGTTTACCGGATCATACAACTGGATAACCCCCATGTCGGCGCCGAGCAAAATAACAGCCGCTCCCAATATTTCTTTCAACGCAGCTGGCAAATCGGGGGTATTAACCATGCGCGAACTGAGTTCATGCAGACGATTAAGAGAAGAAATCTCGGCTTCGAGCTGGTTCTGAGCGTTTCGCAGCTCCTCCTCGATCTGCCCTCGCTCCCGGATCTGCAGCCGCAGCGTTTTATTGACGTGCGATAGCGCTATGGTGCGCTCGTCCACCCGCTTTTCAAGCAAGTCGCGCGCATTCGTGCTCTTATTAATGGAGCACATAATGTGATAGGCTGCGGACGCAAAGCGCGACAGACTGGTCATCAGACGGACGTCTTCCCGGTCGAACTTGCGTTCAGGCGAGTGCTGGGCCACCCAAACGGTGCCGACAGGCCTGTTCCCGTCATGAAATGGCAGGATCAAAGCCTCCGCTATCGGCGGCTCCATGCGCTTCAGCGGCGTGAAATAGCTACCCGGTTCCAGGAACAGAATTGGCACATTTCGCTCCAGGACGACACCGCATGGACTCTCCGCATAGGCTATGCGGGCCCCTGCATTTCCCGCGAACGATCCGGCACAGGCGTGCCAGCGAAAGGCTTTGCCGTCGGATTCGAGAATGCTGACGCCTGCCGACTCGGCATGGCATAGCTCAAGGGCTATCTCCACCAGTTTCTGCAAGAGATTACGCGGCTGGTTCGCAAGCTCATTCGCCAAGGTCACAAGAGCGCCGTTTTCAGCCTCGAAATCTTCGGTACGAGATGGGCGCTTGAACAACGAATCCGTTCCGAAGACATGCTCCAGAGAAAATTGGGATGAATCGAGCGGTGGCAAAGCACCACGATCATTGTTAATCAATTCTCACCTCCTGGCCGAATATCGACCTTCTGGAAATGCTATTCCTTACAATGTCGCCCTTTTTTGTATTTTCGTCAGTTTTGTTATATACCCAGACAGGGGGCCGCTTCTGTGCGGCAGCGCGCATACAAGAAAGCTGCTTTCCTTTGCAGTATTATGTTGTCCACCATTAGCCCGGATGTTTCATAAATTCACGCGCCCTTGCTAGTCTTTTATTTCGTATGGAAGTTTTGTTCAGTCGGGCGTATGAATAACTACGCCGCTCTTTCACAAAATCCCCCTACGAAACAAAATCCTACGCAATCATCACGCGAATTTATGAAACATCCGGGTTAGAAACATAAGACACCATGAACCGTTGTTCTGAATACCAGCGTCTATTTTATCCGGCGAGGAAAATATCGCGAATCTCGTCATTCCGGGCTTGACCCGGAATCCAGTCCAGACATGAGGGAAACCCCGGATAATCCATCAGGACGCGAGAGGATGGCAATGCAGGTTGCGAGACAGTTTTGCGGGTTGGAAGAAGTCCATAGCCTGGTCTAGGGACGCCGCGCCAGTGGCAAAAACGGCGGCGGAAATGGCCGCAAGGTGACCGCCAGCACTCGCGTAGGCGATTTAGGTTAAATCCTGATGTGGTTAATGATTTTGGTCACACCATCCACCGAACGTGAAATTGAAATTGCCTGATGCATCGCAGCCTGACTTTCAGCTGTCCCGCTCAGCACCACAACACCATCCTTATCCGTATCGACCTTGATATCCGCCGTGCGGGCATGCTTGTCCGCGGCGATCTTCGCTTTGATTTTGCTGGTTATCGCCGAATCCTTGATGAACTCCCCGGTGCTTCCGGTTTTTCCACTCCTTCCCCTATCGACATCCTTATCCCCGGAAAACCCCGTGGCCGGGGTCAATACCAAACCGATCACAAAACAGCTTGCCGCAAGTTTGATTGTTTTCATGATTCCTTCCTGAAATGATTAAGAAGGTTGCATGTTTACACTCATCCACGGGACTGTATGTTCGCTTGATTACATAAAGCAGGCTGGGCCGGGTTAGCGCAACAAGTATGAGATAGCAGCCAGCTCGACGGCCGCCGCCAAGCCTCGGGGGCAGGGCCAACGCGCTTTATTTCGCGGCAGGGGGCGGTTTGCAACCCTCACGGCTCCATATAAATCATCCATGACACGCCAAAGCGGTCGGCCACCATGCCAAAACGTGGGGAATAGAAAGTTTTGGCCAACGGCATTTGCACCTGCCCACCCTCGGCCAGCGCGGCGAACAGACAATCAGCGTCGGCCTCGCTGGACACTATGAGCGACAAGGAAAACCCCTGGAAGCTCGGCTTTCCCTCGCAGTGACCGTCGGAAGCCAGCACCGTTGTATCGCCGATGCGGAAGCTCGCATGCATTACCTTGTTTTCGGCACTGGGCGGAGGCATGCAAAATTCACCGGATTTTCCGGCTTCACTGGATTCCGCGGGTTTGGGAGGCGCGTCCTTGAAGCGCATGAGCATCGTCACCTCGGCACCGAGCGCGCTGCGATAAAACTCCAGTGCCTCCTCGCAGCGGCCATCAAAGAATAGATAGGTTTGAACTTGCATGATGTCTCCTTTCAAGGTTATGAGTAAACTTAAGGAACGTCCATTCAGCTGTGATGCGACTACTACCTGCCGGCTATCTGCGCGCGCATGCGCTCCTCCGCCTGCCTGAGCTCGGGCGTGAATTCGTCACCGAAGTCCTCCGCCTCGAATACCTGGCGAATTTCAATCTCGGACTCCCCTTCAAGAGGATTGGGACAGC
>JBDSSX010000279.1:0-4451 GCA_039928555.1 Nitrosospira sp.
GTAAAAGCTGCAAGTCCTGTTTGTTTAGTACTCATTTGATTTGCTCCTTTAGCCAACCCCACAATAATCGAATTTCGGCTGCTGCCTTGCCGTCACTCTCGAACTCAGTCACAGCTTTGCCGGAGGCAACTGCTCGCGCGAATGCACGGCGGTCTGTGATTTCTGCGGGAGCAACTGGTAATCCATATTCACCCAATACAGCGCGGGTTTCCGCGATCTCCGGAGAGCGGAACGGGCAAGCGCTTAATACGAACACCCCACGTGCTTTCGCTGCCTTCACAATCTCTACGGCGCTCCCCACAGCTGCCAAATCAAATGCCGTGGGTCGGCATGGGATAATCACCAGATCCACGGCTTGAGCAATGCGGGCCGCATCGGGTGCAGCGTGCGGTGAGGTATCAACAATGACAAGGGTCATTTTATCGTGCTTAGCGGCCTTGAGAACACTGGCGAGATCAGCGGCAGCAGACGTAGCCACTACCGGCATTTCCTCATTACGAGCATTGCCCCAGGTTGTTGCGCTTTTCTGGAAATCAGTATCCACGATTACAACCCGTTCCCCTGATTCGTACGCGGCAACCGCAGCATGAACAGCAAGAGTTGTTTTCCCACTGCCGCCCTTCTGACTAAGAAAAGCTATTGTCTTCATAAATTCCGCCATGACGTGATGAACGCATGACGCCATTATACATAACAACGCCATGACGTCAAGTATCGGTCACGTCAGTAATGCACGACGTCAATATGTTATTGCGTCGCTAGGTCATGACGCATTGACACTATTTGGGAGGGGCTTAAGAAATAATAAGATGTAAGGTTGATTAAGGTACTTTGTTGCTCTTTATTTCTTAACAATGGCATTGCCCCCTGCCAGCCACTTATGGCGATGCGCTGCATCGATCATGGACTGTTAATCGAAACGGCTGCATAGATCCCCACCTACCACCTTTCTGACTAAGAAAAGCTATTGTCTTAATAAAATACGCCATGACGGCATACCTTCATAACGTTATTCCGTCATAACGTCTAACATTAATCACATCAGTAATGCAATACGTCAAGACGTTATTGCGTCGCTAGGTCATGACGCATTGACGCTATTTGGAAGGGGCTTAAGAAATAATAAAATGTAAGGTTGATTAAGGCACTTTGTTGCTCTTTATTTCTTAACAATGGCACTGCCTCCCGTCACAGTCCTCGCCAGCCGCCTATGGCGGTGCGCTACGCCTGTCATGGCCTGTGAACCGGAGCACTTGCAGCGATTCCGGCCGGAGGCAAATAAAACCTTCCCACCCCTGCTGATGGCACGGGCAAATCCTGCTGCGCCATCCCCCGCACAACCCCCATTTCTCTGCGAGGGGGACTTGTGGGGGGATAACCAAATCGCAGCAGGACATAGCCCATCTGTTTCTTCACCTATCTACCCCACCCATTCCCAACCCTTGCCCGTGAAGGCAGGGGCTATCCCCACCCCCGCCGCCCCAGGGCGGTGCGAAGAGGTTCAAGCGAGAGGATCTGGTTTGCAGAGCCTCTTACTACAGACAATACGCGGCGTTGATTCATGCCGATGATTTTACTTCTCCCTGTGTCCGCAGCCTGGCACAGACAGGGAAGGGGATCGCTGATGATGTGAAATTTACAGAAGCATAACGATTACGGTATATCGATTTATTATGTACGTTATATACTATTCCATGATGTAACCGATGTAATTGCTGTAGGTGGCAAGGCGTTCGTGTTTATTAATTTTCACTACTTAAAAGGAGTCTCACATGGCCTCACTCAATAAAGTATCCCTTATCGGCAATCTGGGCGTTGATCCTGTTCACGCTACATGCCTGATGGCACCCAAGTCGTTACCGTTAGTATTGCAACCACCGAAGGGTGGAAGGATAGGGATGGGGTTAAGCAGGAGAAAACGGAATGGCACCGGGTTATCTTCTACGCTGGGTTGGCCGAAGTGGTATCGAAGTATCTCAAGAAAGGCTCGCAGGTTTACGTCGAAGGCAAGCTGCGCACGCGCAAATGGGAAGATAAGCAGCAAGCGGAGCATTATTCAACCGAGATCATCGGGAAACAGCTATTAATGCTTGGCAAGAATGCTGCAAAGAATGTTGTTCCAGATACGACGGATTACGATGATGGAGAACCGCCGTTATGAGACGGGTTGGTTAATCTAACGCAACGAGATTCCAATCTGCCTTTGGGCAGGTTGGAACGTCCATCTGAGGAATAACACTATGGCAACGATTATTACATTTCCCCGCACCGTACTGCATCATGACAAGCATAGGGCCCAGTCATTTGCTGCCCGGATAGTCTCAATGGCCGTACGCATTGTCTGGATGCTGACAGTCATGGTTTGGCCAGTATTGCGCTGGATGGTCGCGCTTGATGTAACTGCCCAATTGTTTCGCATGCTTATGCTTTTTGCGGACAGGGGAATCTATATGGACTGGACATTCATCGCGCACTTTTTAGGGTTCACCGCTTTGCTTTGTTTCGTTAAGTTCTATCGTTCATAATAGCGTTAAGCGGCTTAATTTAAACGTTTACCTTTTTTTGTGTACACTCTAAATTCATACCGGCATTAGTGGTTTTCGTCTTGAGATCCCAGGGCAAGGGCTTGCAGAGGGGGGAGGGTGGCAGAGATGGGGAAATAAAGATCCTGGAAACCCGCGAATAAACTAAAGCTTTAATGGATGAATTCATAAAAAAGGGAGCTTTCAGAATGATAAAAAAAAGAACGGTCGCAACAACGCCAGGGGAAAAAAAGACTGCGACGCCCCGACAGGCCTTGAAAGACGACACCGCCTTGTCCAAGGATCTTGGTGACGATGACGTGCATTCACATGGCGCCCAGCGGCCGCTGGAGCTGGATATGTCCCTGATCGACGAAGACCCGCACCAACCCCGAACGGAATTCAATCAGGAATTGCTTCAGGAAATGGCGAAAACGATCCGCTCCCGCGGCGTCAAAAATCCCATTTCCGTACATAAGCATCCGACCGAGAAGGGGCGTTATGTTATTAACGATGGCGCTCGCCGCTACCGGGCCTCCAAGATCGCGGGGAAAAAAACCATCAAAGCTTTTGTCGATAGCGATTTTACCAAGATCGATCAAATCATTGTCAATGCGCATCACGAGACTTTTACGTCTCGCGAATGGGCGGTTTTAATCGATCAGGAAGAAAAAAAGGGCAAGAAAAAATCCGAGATTGCCGATGAATTGGGCAAATCACGAGCTTTTATCACGCATCATACCAAGTTGCTTTCATTGCCAGATTCGATTGCCGAAGTATTCAGTTCCGCCCGGTGCACGGATGCCACGGCGCTTAACGATCTGGTGGTGATGTGGAACCGTGATCGGGAGGAAGTCGAAACTTGGTTGCAGGATGAAAATCGGGAAATTTCACGGGGAACCGTCAGGCAATTACGCTCATTCCTGGATATCAAACCGCCGCAACCCAAAGGCAGCGAGGAAGAGAAGACTGAAGACACCGAGAATGCCGGCAAGTTTGTGAAGAAGAAGCTATCAAAGCAAGCGGGCAAAAACAAAAAAGGAAAAGTTATTGTGTTGGTGCTGCATGAGGACAAGAAAGCAAGATTGATTGTTAATCGGCCTCTTTCAGATAGTGGCTTGGCATGGTTCATATACGAAGAGAACGGTGTTGAGTTTGAGAGCGCGCTTGACCAGGTAAAACTTGTCGCATTGGTTGAAGGTTGATATTGGAGAAGAGGAGGGTTGAATGAAGCAGCGCATACTCGTCATGAACGGGCAACGCCTCGTTCAGACTGAGCAGGGGGAGGAATGGAACACTGGCAAAGTTGAAAAAGCCGGGAACCTCAAAGCAGGGATTTATAACCTGTACCGGGCGATAGATGCGGATAAAAAACAGGAGTACGTCGGCATGATTCTGCATACGGATAACGCTTATGTCTACCAGCAAAAGGGGAGGGAAGTGTTACGGCATGATCGTCAGGATTTCACTGTTGTGCCGGATTACGGCAGTCTCAAAAGCATAGCCTATGACGAGCAGGGCAGGGCGGTCACCGCGGCGGCCACTGCCACAATAAGCCAGAGTATAAAGCGGTAATGCCAATCAAAGTGCCAATGACACTATCAACACGACAGCGGCGGCGGCAAGCGTCAAGACTGATGCAAACAAATTCAGATTCACGCCGCGCTGGTGCGTGCGTGAATCTGCCTTCAACTGCTTGAGGGCGGATTCGACCTCAGAACGGATTGCGGCGCTTATACGCTCTAGGGTGTACTCGGGTGCCACCCGAACGGTTTTATCCGCCTGGCGGCCGGCCTGAGCCTCCCAGAGGCGCATATTTGCCTCCAACTCAATCCGGTACTGATCCAGCAAGGCCTGCTGCACCTTGGCGCTGGCTTCCATCAGGTGCTGGTTGATCGTATACACCATCAAAACGGGATCGTCGCGGTC
>JBDSSX010000280.1:0-4067 GCA_039928555.1 Nitrosospira sp.
CAGAAACTTACCGTCGGCGCGGAGGAACTTACGACTGAAGTCGGGGTATTACTTGAGTATTTAAACCGAAATATAACGGAATACTTTTTGGCATCCTCACCTCAAGAGAAGCACACGGTCTGCCAGATACTCTGAAAGCCCAATCTTGATCGGAAAGATGCCGAAAGAACGCATAATATGGCAGTCGAGGGGACGGCTAAGCTGCGTTTTTAGTTCCCTCGCTACCCTCGGCGGCCCCTCACTTCTACGTTGAATGTCCGCTTGTGGAAAGATTAACCGGCCGGTTTGGGTAACGGACCATCACGACCGGCCGACCTGTGTAGTTTCCAGCCCCCGGCTTGTAGCCTCGACGATATCGCCATCAACGTAGAACCATTGCCCCGCCTCGCGCACGAAGCGGCTGATTTCATGCAAACGATGTGCGCGGCCGCCCAGCTTGTAGCGCGCCACAAATTCCACCACCGCATGATTCGGCTCTGGCTGTTCATGGCGCCTCACTTCCAGTTCCAGCCATTTGCTACGGGGCCTGCTTTCCAGCTCAAGCGAAGCCGGACGTGTAGTGTGATGCCAGGTCGCCAGCAGATAATCTTCGCGACCGAGGGTGTATGCGGTGTAGCGTGAGCGCATCAATGCTTCCGCAGTGGGCGCGGCTTCGCTACCATCCAGATAGCGGCCGCAGCAGTCGACGCATTTCTCGTTGCTGCCTTGGGTTCCCAGCGGTTTCGCCGTTAACCTCACGCCGCCGCAGGGGCAATGCATCATTTTCGTATCCGTATAAACCTCAAAATCCTGGTTAAATACTTTCAGCTATATCTTTTCCAATAGTCATCCCATGAACCGCCGGAATAACTGTTATGCCTGCCACAGTGGCGGTTCATCCATCAGTGCGATCTGTTCGCGCAATTCAAGGATGCGATCCTGCCAATAGCGCTGGGTGTTGAACCACGGGAACGCCTGCTTGAAGGCGGGATCGTCCCAGCGCTGCGCGAGCCACCCCGCATAATGGATCAGGCGCAGGGTGCGCAGGGCCTCGACCAGATGCAATTCGCGTTCGTCGAAATCGCAGAAATCCTCATACCCGGCCAGCACGCCGGTCAACTGCCGCACCCTGTCGGCGCGCTCGCCCGACAATAGCATCCACAGATCCTGCACCGCTGGTCCCATGCGGCTGTCGTCAAAATCCACGAAGTGCGGACCGTCGTCCGTCCACAGCACGTTGCCCACGTGACAGTCGCCGTGCAGGCGCAATGCACGCACTTCGCCCGCGCGCGCAAAGCAGTGGCGCACGCCATCCAGCGCCTGATTCACGGCGCTGCGATAGGCTGCATCGAGATCAGCCGGAATAAATTCATGCGTCAGCAGATAATCGCGCGGCTGTTCACCGAAGCTGGCGATATCCAGCGTGGGGCGTTCGCGAAACGGCTTGAGGGCGCCGATAGCGTGGATGCGCCCGAGGAAGCGTCCCATCCATTCCAGCGTGTCGCGGTCTTCCAGTTCGGGCGCACGGCCACCGTGTTTTGGAAAAACAGCGAAGCGGAATCCTTCGAAACTGTGCAGCGTTCTTCCATCCAGCACCAACGCGGGCACGACAGGAATTTCGCGCTCAGCCAACTCCTGCACAAAGGCGTGTTCTTCAAGTATGGCAACATCCGTCCAGCGCCCGGGACGATAGAATTTCGCCACCAGTGGCCCACTCTCTTCCATGCCGATCTGGTAGACGCGGTTCTCGTAGCTGTTGAGTGCCAGCAGGCGGCCATCGCTACGGAAACCCACGCTTTCCAGCGCGTTCAATACGCAATCGGGGGGGAGCGTGGAAAAATTCTGTGGAGGCGGGCTACTCGTTGTTATCACCGCCAATTACCCAAGATGAAGCTTCCCCGTTTTTCGTCTGCACCTGTTCATGGCATTTTCTTGTAGCTGATCCGATAAATTACCCCGGCATGGTCGTCGGAAACCAGTAGTGCTCCGTCGGGCATAACCAGCACGTCCACCGGCCTTCCCCATGCATTTTCCTTTTCTAGCCAACCTTCGGCGAACACTTCCTGTTTGACTACCTTGTTGTTCTTTATCCGCACGAGCTGAAGCCGGTAGCCGATTTTATTACGGCGATTCCAGGAGCCGTGCTCGGCAACAATAATATTGTTGCGATATTCCGGCGGGAACATTTTGCCGGTGTAGAAACGCATGCCCAAGGGGGCAACGTGCGAATCGAGTTTGGCTGCGGGGGCGGTAAACTTTCCACAATCACGTTTCGCGCCGAACTTGGGATCAAGAATATCGCCCCCATGGCAATAGGGATAGCCGAAGTGCATGCCCTTTCTGGATGCGCGGTTGAGTTCATCGGGGGGCAGATTGTCGCCCATCCAGTCGCGCCCATTATCCGTGAACCATAGTTCCTTCGTTTCGGGATGCCAATCAAAGCCCACCGTGTTTCTCACGCCATACGCGTAGACTTCATGACCGGTACCGTCCGGTTTGATGCGCGCGATCAGTGCGAAACGCTCCGGATCAGGTTCGCAGATATTGCAAGGCGCCCCTACCGGAACATATAGCAGACCATCCGGGCCGAAAGCAATGAATTTTCCTCCGTGGTGCTTTTCTGTGGGAAAACTATCGGTTATCACCACCGGTTTTCCCGGCTGGTCGAGTTTTTCTTCGATTCCATCAAAGCGCAGAATGCGCTCGACGGCGGAGACATAGAGCGCGCCATCGCGAAACGCTACCCCCAGCGGTGAATTGAGCCCGCTGGCAAGGGTTCTGATCTGACGTGTCTCGCCATTGTCCGTGATGGCGTAGACATTGCCCGCGTCCTTGGAACCCGCAAATACGGTACCGTTCTTTCCCAGCGTCAGCCCGCGCGCATTAGGGACTTCCGCCCATAAATCAATGGAAAATCCGGCGGGCAGTTTGATTTTGTCCAGCGGCAGCGGGCGGTTCTGGTATTGTGCGGCGGCAGGCAAGACACAGCAGAACAGGCAAAGCGTAACGGAACGGATGAGTATTTTTATGGCGGACATGTCTAGAACTCCGGATTATTTGTGATATCCATAAATTCAAAGCGGATTAAAAGTAAGAAAATTGCCTTCTGGAGTGGATTTTTAGAGGTTTATTGGAGCTGGAAAGCTTGAAAACCGCCAATCCGCCCTCATCATCTTATTTCATTATTTTAGGAGAAAACCCATGCAAGCGACAGCTACCAAAGAACATCTAAACTTTCAAACTGAAGTCAAACAGTTGCTCAATCTGATGATTCATTCCTTGTATAGTAACAAGGAAATTTTTTTACGCGAACTGATTTCCAACGCATCGGATGCCGCCGATAAGCTACGCTTCGAGGGATTAACCGATGGCGCGCTGTACGAATCCGATTCGGATCTGAAGATCCGCGTGAGCCACGATGCCGCGGCACGCACCATCACCATCGCCGACAATGGTATTGGCATGTCCCGGCAAGAGGTCATCGACCATATTGGCACCATCGCCAAGTCGGGTACCCGCGAATTCTTCAGTGCATTAACCGGCGATCAGGCCAAGGACGCGCACTTGATCGGCCAGTTCGGCGTCGGTTTTTATTCGGCATTTATTGTCGCGGACAAGGTGACGCTCATCACCCGCCGTGCGGGTTTGACCGCGGAACATGGCATCCGCTGGGAATCCGGCGGTGAGGGGGATTATACGCTTGAGACGGTGGAGAAAACAGATCGCGGTACTCAGGTCATTCTTCATTTGCGCGAGGGTGAGGATGATTTGCTGGGTGGCTGGCGGCTGCGCGCCATCATCCGCAAGTATTCCGACCATATCACGCTGCCCATTGTGATGAAAAAAGAGGAATGGTCCCAGGAAAAGAACGAAAACACGATTACCGATGAAGACGAGACGGTCAATCAGGCAAGCGCACTCTGGGCGCGCGCCAAAAGCGAGATTACGCCGGAGCAATACGAAGAATTCTACAAGCATGTGGCGCATGATTTCGAGCCGCCCCTGGCCTATCTTCACGCCAAGGTGGAGGGCAAGCAGGAATATACCCAGTTGCTCTACATTCCATCCCGCGCTCCGTTCGATCTATA
>JBDSSX010000281.1:0-2492 GCA_039928555.1 Nitrosospira sp.
TTATGTCATTTGTTTGCAACGCAACCACTCGCGAGATGGCCTGTGCTAACGATTATCCCGGGTGGCACCACCAACATGACGGCGCTGGATCTGGGTATCTGCGGTAGACCGGAATTTATCCTCCAGCAGTTGAAGGGGGATCTGCTGAAGCAGATCCCCCCGGTATTTTTACAGCGCCACGTGCTGTGCATTGAACAAGCCGGGGCGGCAAAGGTTTATGGGATGTTTTTTGGTGTCGGATTGATTGCCCGTGCCGTGATATTTTCTCAGAGCAAGATAAAACAGTTGGGCATTACCGGAGAAATTTATTCAGGTATTATCACATTTGGTTACCTTGTCGGCTTGGTTTTTGGACGTCGTCACGGGGCATGGGCACCGGTCAGAATGTCAATTACCGAGAGGAATATTGAGCCGCATCATGGGACCTACGCGTTTCTCTTCGCCAGCACTCTGGATCGCCTGTTGTTTGGCATGCGTCCGTACTGGGGGCAGGAGGAGGAACCGCTTCATATAACATTCGTTCGGCAGAACCCGAAACGCCCCTTACGCTCGCTGTGGGCGCTACTTTCAGGCCGCGGAGACTCCCTTAAAGAACAAGACGGCTATCATAGTTGCAATACCAGAGCGCTGGAACTGTTGATAGATGACGATTACATCGTCGATGGCGAGTCCTACCGGGCATCAAGCGAGGATGGGCCATTGCGTATCACAGCAGCCGGTCCAATTACCTTCTTGGGAGCCGGTAAGGTAAACTCACGGTAATGACAGACCACGCCTCAATATTGGATCAACAAATTCCCAACGACTTGGTCGCTGAGATTGCTTCACTGAGTTCAAGGGCTGTGTCGGCGGATTTTCTTGTTCTGGTTGAAGCATTGAAATTACGGTTTGGTTCATCGCTGGAGGCCGTTCTTCTTTATGGATCCTGCCTGCGGTCCGATGATCTTGGTGATGGCGTCGTGGATTTCTACGCTATCGTGAATAGCTACGGTAAAGCTTATCCAGAACGTTATCTTGGATACCTTAATGCGTGGTTGGCACCCAATGTGTTTTATCTTGAGGTATCCGCACCGGGACATACACAGGAAAAGAAATTCCGCGCCAAATATGCCGTAGTCTCAATGGCAGATTTTGAGCAAGGCACCTGGCGCTGGTTTCATCCGTATCTGTGGGCACGCTTTGCTCAACCTTCCCGATTGTTGTATGTGCGTGACGAGACCATCCGCAAGCATATTTACACTGCACTGGCCCGCGCTGTCGTGACATTTCTCAAATCCAGCCTTCCCATGCTGAACTCGTCCGTGGCAAATGTCGAAGCAATCTGGGTCAACGGTTTGACGCAGACCTATGCGGCCGAACTGCGGCCCGAACGTGCAACGCGGGCGCAACAGCTTGCCCAGATCAATCTGGATGATTACACACGATTGACCGAGCATGCTGCGCCGGTATTGGTGGGAATGCTGGAGATGCTGCCGGACGGGGGCTATCGATGCCTGATCAATGCAGCGGACCGTCGGCGTGCGCGATGGCACTGGCGATTACGGCGCTGGCAGGGCACAGTCCTGTCGGTGCTCCGGCTGACAAAGGCGGCATTTACCTTTAGCGACAGCATTAGTTATGCTGCATGGAAGATCGAACGCCATACTGGCGTTCGCGTTGAGGTGACGCCCATGTTGCGGCGACATCCGGTGCTATGGGGTTTTAAGGTTTCATGGCAATTGTTGCGCCGTGGAGTGATACGCTGATGTACCCGCTATCCACAAGCAAGCTACTCACCCGAGCAGATCACTGACATACCGGTGCCTTCGTCTCCAGTTGTTGTGCGGCGTGTGGTGATCAAGAGAGCGCGCCGAGATTTATTTATAGGGGGTCTTACGGATACTTTTGCTCTCCATAGTAAATTCCCGCTTTGCTTCTTGCCATAACCGCTATGATAATTGACCGGTAAAAAGAAAAGTACGGGTTAAGTAATGGGCTCATGAACAAGCCTTTGTTTTTTGCCGGCAATCAAGGATCTTTACCCAAATACCCCTGTGCAATGCGGTAATATATCCGCCGCAGCGGCTTGCCGTCGCGCATGGCTACTCGCTCCCGTATCGGGCCGGGTTGTACGAGCATCCGGTCAATGTCATGGATTGCTCGGGTACGCTCGAGCTCATGGCCCCTCATGCCCACCAGGATGATTGGCCGGGACGTGGGGGGGTCTGATGGATACCAGAAATCGTACATGGCGCCGCTGTCGCCAAACATATTGCGCGAGCGTATCTCCATCGGCTTACCATTGCGGTTGTAAAAGGACAAGGCGGCGGCCACCGACCATTTACTCATGCCTACCACAATGGGTTCTTGCCCGGTCCGTTGTCGAACCTCCGCTACAACCTGCTCGATTTCCGTTGTGGCCTCGCGCCAGAAATAGTGTTCCGACAAAGCGTTATAGGGGATGCCGGGAATGCCGAGCACCACATAGTGCAGTACGAATGCGTAGAGAAAGA
>JBDSSX010000282.1:0-3079 GCA_039928555.1 Nitrosospira sp.
GGGGGTCGTAAACGTTCCCTCCGCTCTTCCATTGCCTTTTAATTGAGGATTGGTACAGACGAGATCCATCGTGTAGCTATTTTCTGTGCGGACCGCGTTTTTAACACTGCATCCGATTTGATTTTGATGAAAATAGGATGGAATTTTCTCATCCGCCATTTGCTGGGTGATGCAAACTCTGGACGTTGCCGCTCCATTCTGGATCTGGGGCATCTCCAATCCATATTGCTTGGCCAGGCTTGTCAATTGCTGCATTTGGTCCGGCGGAATCTGGGGCACCAAGGCCAACAACATTGACGTCGTTGTGACCTCCCATAACCCGGGTCGTATGTTGTTCTCGGCAGCTCCCGCTGCTGAAACTACCGACAGCAGGAACAGTAATAAAAGGATTTTTCGCATCGAGTCTCCTGAAAACGGGAACAGATAACTTTCAAAGTGAATTTGATCAGAGAAGTTTAGCCCGGATGTTTCATAAGTTCGCGTGATGATTGCGCAGGATTTTGTTTCGTATGGGGATTTTGTGAAAGAGTGGCATAGTTACTCATACGCCCGACTGAACAAAATTTCCATACGAAACAAAAGACCAGCGAGGACGCGCGTCAATTTATGAAACATTCGGGTTAGCAGCCTGCCAGCGTATTACCGCTTGAACTTGAAGTTTGATCGAAGTAATCTGAGATGGTTCGCGTTAAAAGCGACGCAAGTCGCATATACGTATGCGGGAGCCAAGACGAAGCTGACGCAGTTGCCGTTTTTATTATGAACCGGAATCAGGAATATGTCATGGAAAGGAGAATTGAAATGATCGGGTTGCCGAAATATAAGCATGCTTTGAGCATGCTCCTATTCTGTGCTTCAGCCAGCACGTGGGCAAACATGGGCGATAGCGAACTCGTCACTGCCGCTGAGAACGGTAACCTTTCTCGGGTCAAGGCGTTGCTCGCTACCAAAGCCAATGTGAACGCCAAGGCGGATAATGGCGCTACCGCATTGATAGCAGCATCGCAGAATGGCTACGAAGAGGTGGTGCAAGCGTTGATAGAAGCCAAAGCGGATATAAACGCAAAGACAAGCAACGGCACCACCGCATTGATGCAGGCGTCGCAGAAAGGTCACAGACAGGTAGTGCAGGAGTTGCTTGCCGCCAAAGCCGATGTGAATGCCAGGAGGGACGATGGCGTCACGGTATTGATGCAGGCTTCGCAGGAGGGACACCGGCAGATAGTACAGATGCTGTTAACCGCGAAGGCCGATGTGAATGCCCGGTTGGACAATGGCGCGACCGCATTGATGCTGGCCTCGCAGATGGGTCACGCGGGAGTGATACAGGCACTGCTCGCCGCCAAGGCTGATGTGAATGCCAAAGCAGGTAATGGCGCTACAGCGCTGATGCTGGCGTCGAAGTATCGTCGCGAGGACGTGGCAAAGCTCCTTAAGGAGGCGGGTGCCAAATAATCAGGCACACCTGGTCAAATCAACCTATCGACCCGGCGAGCAAGCTGTATAAACTTCATGCCGGCGGAAGCCGGTATGAAGTGGTGTTCAAAGCGCGCCATTTTTGGCTTGAGCTGGATTCCGGGTCAAACCCGGCATGACGGAATTCATAGAATTTTCTCGCCGGATTAATAAATTTGGCACTTGCGGCAAATTCACCAAAAATACGTCAGGTAGCGCAGGAAACCCAATGTGCCCCTTTAAAAGCCATGCCGTACCTATTATAAGGTCCAGGAAAGGTCGTACTGTTCCGGGAAGGGGCCGGACTTGTAGTCGATAGGTGCATTTGGCTTGATACTCTGTCTCGTCAAGACTTGCCGTACCATCTCAGGGATCATGACCATTCCAACGTAGCGTCCCAGGCATTCATGACTGCCGAAACCGAAATGGAAATAATTGTACCAATTGCGTTGCGGGATAAACTCATCCGGTGATTCAAATGCGCGTTCATCGAACATCGCCGACAACGTGACCGGTAAAACATGGGTGCCCGCGCGAAGGACGGTGGCATGTGCTGTACCCTTGGCCGCAGTGTAATCACTCGCGGTCGTGCGAAACAAATAGGGGGTAATCGGCACAAAGCGCAGAGCCTCCCAGACGATGCCATCGAATTCGGCGGGGGTGTCCTTTAGCGCAGCGGTTTTCGCCTTGCCCAGCCATTCCGGACGTTCCATCAGATATTGGATGATCTGGGCAACCGCCTGCGCAGTAGTCTCGATTGCACCAATCAAAAGACCGCCGGCATTAATTCCCAGCCGCTTGATGTCGAAATCCAGTTGCTTCGGATAATCCGTGCGCAACATTCTGGTTACGATATCATCATCCAGCCGCACGAGGGTTGAAAGGGTTATTTCCTCCGCTTTTACCTGTAGCAGGCGGCGAGCAATCAGTTCAACGATGAACATACCGAGTGCTTTGGAAGTTTCATTATGGCGATCAATGATGTGCTGGGATTTTTCCGGGGGCAGCAGATCGAAAGGTTGATTGTGGAAGGTATCCCATTGGTTCCAGTAAGACCATTCGATCAAATCACGCCGTTTCGCTCCGGTTAGCCCGAAGTATTCTCGCACCAGCGTGGCTGGCACCATGCGGCAATAATTGTTGACCAGCTCAATGTTGCCATTGGCGGTGTCGAGTATCTCCTTGGAGACATTCGCCACCATTTCGCGCACAGCAGGTAGATCGTCGCGATTCAACATGCATTGCATCAGCGATTTTTCGCGTGTATGCAGGGCATCGTCGTCATGCATCATCAGGTAATCGGCCATTTTCGGAACATAGGGCTTAACCGTGAATACCTTAGGCATGCTCAGCACTTCCCTGACATCGTCGAAACGTGTGACCAGGGTGAATTTGGGTGTTATCAGAATGGGGCGTTTTTCACGCAACTCCTTAAAAAACGGTAACGGTTCTGTATCGATCCAGCGGCGCGCCAATGGAGATTTATCTGCATCGGCAGCGGCGTCATACTGCTCCAGGTAGTTTGCGCTCATCGGTAGTTCCCTTGTAGGTGATAGATATCAAAAATCGTGAGGATCAGGAATCGTGGAGCCGATCATAGTGTTTTCAGGTATTCGAGCAAATC
>JBDSSX010000283.1:0-1851 GCA_039928555.1 Nitrosospira sp.
AACCGCATCCAGTTCATCTATCTGTCGCTGCCGATGGCCTCGCAGCCGCGCATCCTCCATGTGCTCGATGAACTGAAAGACACCACCGCCTCCATCTACTTCGTGCCCGACATGTTCATCACCGATCTGATCCAGGGCCGTAGTGGAAGCGTTTGCGGCACACCGGTCATCTCCGTGTGCGAATCGCCCTTCACCGGTTCCAGCGGGATCATCAAGCGGGCCAGCGATATCGTCCTCTCCCTGCTCATCCTGGCGTTGATCTCGCCGCTTCTGCTGCTCATCGCCCTGGCCATCAAGCTGGATTCCCCCGGTCCCGTCATTTTCAAGCAGCGCCGCTATGGGCTCGATGGGGAAGAAATCCTGGTCTACAAATTCCGCTCGATGCGGGTGTGCGAAGATGGCGAGTCGATCCGGCAGGCGCAAAAGGGGGATAGTCGCATCACGCGCGTCGGCGCCTTTCTGCGCAAGAATTCGCTGGATGAACTACCGCAGTTCATCAATGTCCTGCAGGGGCGCATGAGCATTGTCGGGCCCCGGCCGCACGCCGTGGCGCACAACGAGATCTACCGCAACCTGATCAAAGGCTACATGATCCGCCACAAGGTCAAGCCCGGCATTACCGGCTGGGCCCAGGTCAATGGCTATCGCGGCGAAACCCGGACGCTCGACAAAATGCAGGCGCGCATCGATCACGATCTCGATTACCTGCGCAACTGGTCGCTGCGGCTCGACCTCCATATCATCCTCAAAACCATTATGGTGGTCTTCAGGGATCGGGACGCTTACTGAGTTGGGCTTTTAGACTTCTTTCGTATAGCTCCTATGGGCTATTGCCTGCAACAAGTGTCTCCGTTATCTTCTTGAAGCCTAGATAATACCTGCGGTATTATTTGTACCGGAAAGATAAACACTCAATAAAAAAATGTTGCTGTTGAATCTTTCCTCTTATCATTGCCGTTGGCTGGCAATTGCCGCCTTGATAATGCTGCCGTTATCGCTGTCCGCCCAAAGCATCAAAGCCGACGCCAGAGCACCGAATCCGCCGCCTAGAGTGCTAAGTCTGGCGGTGGGTACGAATATAATGTACGACAGCAACGTTTTTCGTTTATCGCCCGCTATTGATCCGGTTACTTTACTGGGCACACCTACTAAATCCGATCAGATCATAGTTACCACCGCGGCGCTCACCCTGAACAAAAATTATAGCCTGCAGCGCTTTGAGGCAACTGGCAGCATCGTCGATAATCGTTACCAGAATTTTGATTTTCTTAATTTTGTTGGAAAAAATTATACGGCTGCCTGGCACTGGCGGCTCACCCCCTATTTCCATGGTACGTTAAGCGGTAGCCACAGGGAGGCGCTCAATAATTTTGCGAATCTCACGGGGTTTGTTAACTCCACCACCCGCAACCTTCGTACTGATGATAATTATCGCTTTGAGGGAATTTTCGAGGCCACACGCTCTTGGCACCTTTTAGGAGCGGTGTCGCATACAACAGTAAAAAATAGCCGGCTTACGGTGCAGGATTTTGACAACAAGATTTTGTCGATTGACACAGGCGTCCGTTACATCTTGCCCTCCGCTACTTCGCTTACATTTAGAGTAAGAAGAGGCGAAGGTGATTTCTTTAAAAGACCGGCACCTGATCCCGCCAATCTTTTTGATACCCGTTTTCATGAAATGGAATATGGGCTTCAATTGATTTGGCCGGTAACGATCAAGACTTCAGTTACTGGACGGGTTGCCCATTTGGATCGTAATCATGACCATTTTCCCCAACGCGATTTCGCTGGCTTCGTCGGTAATATTGATTTTAACTGGGGCGTCACCAGCAAAACCCGCCTGACTGC
>JBDSSX010000284.1:0-3894 GCA_039928555.1 Nitrosospira sp.
CTCTCACGAAATCGCGCCGGTACTTGCACTCGACGAACCGGCGCTCTGGCTGCCCGAAGTCTGCCAGGTGCGCAATCCCCGCTTGCTGCGGGCGCTGGTACAAGCGGTGGAGATGAATGGAGGCGCCATCATTGAACATGCCGAAGTCACCAGCTGGAAAATGACGCAGGGGCGCATCCAGTCGATCGGTACCAACCGTGGCGAGGAATATACCGCAGCCAGCTACATCGTTACCGCCGGGGCATGGAGCGGTCAGCTTTTGCGCGAACATGCGTTAAAGCTCGACATTTGGCCGGTGCGAGGACAGATCCTGCTGTTCAAGGCGCAGCCCGGTTTGCTCGGCACGATTGTTTTACAGGAACCCGATAATTTTTATCTGATACCGCGCCGTGACGGATACATTTTAGCCGGCAGTACGGTGGAGGAAGCCGCTTTCGACAAACGCACGACCACTCAGGCGCGGAAGGAATTGCTGGCAAAGACGCATGCGCTAGTGCCTGCATTGACTGAAGAGATGGTTGCCGGTCACTGGGCAGGTCTGCGTCCCGGTTCGCCAGAAAATATACCGGTTATCGACAGCCACCCCGCCATTACAAACCTTTATCTGAACAGCGGTCATTACCGTTACGGTGTGACCATGGCACCG
The DNA here is from genome assembly GCA_039928555.1 of Nitrosospira sp. Taxonomy (GTDB): domain Bacteria; phylum Pseudomonadota; class Gammaproteobacteria; order Burkholderiales; family Nitrosomonadaceae; genus Nitrosospira. The sequence continues at coordinate 647 of JBDSSX010000284.1, forward strand.
GGCGGCGCGCAGCTCCTATCCAACATGATTCTGAACAAGTCCCAGCCGCTGGATGTTGCACCCTATCGATGGCCGGTATAAACACCAGAAAACAATTTCTCTCAAGATACACCGTTATTTCGGGTAACGGTTTCCCCCGCGCTTTATGCCCGGCATGCGGGATGGTAACATTGCACCACTTCAAAAAAGGGACATAAGGCATACGCATCATGGCTGGTCACAGCAAGTGGGCTAACATCAAACACAAGAAAGCCGCGCAGGACGCCAAGCGCGGCAAGATTTTCACCCGGCTCATCAAGGAAATTACCGTCGCCGCGCGGCTCGGCGGGGGCGATCCCAACAGCAATCCGCGGTTGCGCCTGGCCGTCGACAAGGCTTACGAGCAAAACATGCCCAAGGACAACGTCGAGCGCGCGATCAAGCGCGGCAGCGGTGATCTGGAGGGCGTGAATTATGAAGAGGTACGTTACGAAGGCTACGGTATCGCCGGTGCGGCCGTATTGGTCGATTGCATGACCGACAACCGCGTGCGCACCGTCGCGGATGTACGCCACGCCTTCACCAAGTACGGTGGCAATCTCGGTACCGACGGCTCCGTCGCATTCATGTTCCAGCATTGCGGGCAGCTGCTTTTTGCGCCCGGCACCAATGAAGACAAGCTGATGGAAGCTGCGCTGGAAGCGGGCGCGGAAGATGTCGTTAGTGACGGCGACGGCAGCATCGAAGTGATTACCGCGCCGTATGAGTTTGCCGGCGTCAGGGCGGCGCTGGAGAAAGCCGGCTTCAAGGCGGAACTCGCCGAAGTGGCAATGAAGCCCGTCAATGAGACCCTGTTGACGGGAGATGATGCGCTGAAAATGCAAAAACTGCTGGATGCACTGGAAAATATCGACGACGTGCAGGAGGTTTATACGACGGCCGTGATCGATGAATAGATTCTTTCCGGCAGGTGAAGAAGGGGTCCACAAATCCGTATTCTTGGCATAGATCCCGGCTTGCGTATCACAGGGTTCGGGATCATCGATAAAACCGGCAACAAGCTGGCCTATGTCGGCAGCGGTTGTATCAAGACATTGGACGGCGAACTGCCGTCGCGCCTGAAGTCCATCATGGACCATCTGAATGAGGTCATCGCGCAGCACCGCCCCGATCAGGTCGCGGTGGAACAAGTGTTTGTCAATGTCAATCCGAAATCCACGCTGATGCTTGGACAGGCGCGCGGGGCCGCAATTTGCACGGCGGTCCTGAACAATCTCATTGTGGCCGAATACACTGCGCTGCAGATCAAGCAGGCGGTTGTCGGCAAAGGTCATGCAAAAAAAGAACAAGTGCAGGAAATGGTGAAGCGGTTGTTACAGCTCGCAGGCAGTCCCAGCCCGGATGCGGCGGATGCGCTTGCCTGTGCGATCTGCCATGCCCACGGCGGACTGGGGCTGGGCGGAATTTCGACAGCGGGCTACCGCATGAAACGGGGGCGGCTGGTATGATCGGCAGGATTAAAGGACTGCTGGTGGAGAAGCTTCCGCCATTGGTGCTGGTTGACGTGCAGGGTGTGGGATATGAGATCGATGTACCGATGAGCACGTTCTATAACCTGCCCGCCATCGGCGCGCAAATCACACTGCACACTCATCTCGTAGTGCGCGAAGACGTGCATCTGCTTTTTGGTTTCGCCACCGAAGCGGAGCGGCAAGCCTTTCGTCAGCTCGTAAAAATCTCTGGTGTCGGTGCCAGAACCGCGCTGGCTTTGCTGTCTGGCCTGAGTGTCGCCGACTTGCATCAAGCGGTAGCGGCTCAGGATAGCGCAAGGCTGATCAAAATCCCCGGCATCGGCAAAAAAACCGCCGAACGCTTACTGCTGGAATTGCGCGACAAGCTCAATGCCGGCATGACTGGCGCAACTGCGGCGGGAGGAGGAATCTCAGCGTCAAGAGATAGCAGCGACGTGCTCAATGCCCTGTTATCTCTGGGATATAATGACCGGGAAGCAACCTGGGCGACTAGGCAATTGCCTGCGGATGTTGCCGTCTCCGACGGCATACGCCAAGCGTTGAAACTTCTATCGAAAGAAAAGTAATCTAACTTAGCTCCGAGGTTAAGCTTGCATCTCATGAATTTACCTGCCGTATGCAATCCCGCCGTAAATCGAGCGAATTGCATTATTTGAATGATTGAAACCGATCGATTAATCGCCCCCGCTCCCGTTTCTCTTCAGGAAGAAGAGCTGGAGCGTGCGCTGCGCCCCAAACACCTGAACGAATACGTCGGTCAGGAAAAAATTCGTGGACAGTTGCAGATATTCATCGAAGCGGCGAGGCGGCGCCGGGAAGCGCTCGATCACGTGCTGCTGTTCGGACCGCCGGGTTTGGGAAAGACCACGCTCGCTCATATCATTGCCAGAGAGATGGGCGTGAGCCTGCGCCAGACTTCCGGCCCGGTGCTGGAGCGCCCCGGCGATCTGGCGGCCTTGCTGACCAACCTCGAACCCAACGACGTGCTGTTCATTGACGAAATCCATCGTCTCTCCCCGGTGGTGGAAGAGATTCTTTACCCCGCGCTGGAGGACTATCAGCTTGACATCATGATCGGCGAAGGTCCTGCGGCGCGGTCAGTCAAGCTGGATTTGCCGCCGTTCACCCTGGTGGGCGCCACCACGCGCGCGGGTATGCTGACCAACCCGTTGCGTGACCGCTTTGGCATCATTTCGCGGCTTGAGTTTTATTCGGTGGAAGAGCTGACAAAAATCGTGACGCGTTCGGCGGGATTGCTGAACGTGGAAATTTCTCCCGATGGAGCGGTGGAAATCGCGCGCCGCTCGCGTGGCACGCCACGCATCGTTAACCGTCTGCTGCGGCGAGTGCGCGATTTCGCTGAAGTCAAAGCCGATGGTTACATTACCCGCCCGGTGGCGGATGCCGCATTGATCATGCTGGATGTGGATCTTCTTGGCCTTGACGTGATGGACAGAAAACTGCTGCTGGCCGTTATGGAAAAATTCGGCGGGGGTCCGGTGGGCGTGGATAATCTCGCCGCCGCCATCAGTGAAGAGCGTGGCACCATCGAAGATGTGCTGGAACCCTACCTGATCCAGCAGGGCTACATGAAGCGCACGCCGCGCGGCCGCATGGCCACGGTCATCATCTATCAGCATTTCGGCATGGCGCTGCCGAAGAACGGGCTGAGCGGCGAGTTGTGGGAAGATAGTCAATAGCAATAATGGTCATCAGTAGAACATGGAATTGGTAAGA
>JBDSSX010000285.1:0-1886 GCA_039928555.1 Nitrosospira sp.
GTTTTTGATCAATACCCTTGGTTGCCCGATCGAATCCCCGCTCAAGGAACATGGTTTGTCAAAAAACAATCTGAAAAATTATGTTGCCCGGATCAGGGCGGAATATTATCCGGAATTGCGGTAATAGTACGGTTACGATTTGCCTGACTGTTGCAGATAGCCACGCCACCCTCTAAACCGGCTGATGTCCATTGCGTCTGCCACCGCATGGTGCTCACACAGAAAGCCTTGTACCGCTTCGCCGTTGGCGAGGATAATGGTGCCAATACCCAGCGGTGCCGGAATTTCTGCCACAAAGCCGCCAAATTCCCGCCCAGGCAATTCCCAGACTTCGACTTCGATGGCAGCTCCCTGTTCACCCTTCTCGACTCGCAACATTCCAGGGCGATGTGGCGGTCCACCTGGGAGGGCGTAGAGCTTATAGTCTGGGGCGGTTGTGGTGCTTGTGATTAATCGCCCATTGCGTCCGGTTAATTGTCCATTCAGCGGCAAACCGGTTAAGTGTGCCCCACAGACCGCGACACGTATTTGGGCAAATTGCTGGCCAGACTGCGGTACCGATGATGAGCCATGAAATGGAATGCTGTCAGGTGGAAGCATACCCGTGGCTCCAAGTGGTAGCGCGCAGGCCCGTTGAATGCGCCCTGCAAGATGCAGCAGGGGCTGATCCTGATGAGCGGGCGCCGCCAGGGTTATACCGAATGGCAATCCATCGTTTTGAAATCCGGCAGGTACCGCCACCGCCGCATAGTCAAGCAGATTCATAAAATTGGTGTAGTACCCAAGGTTCGCGTTGAGGCGTATGGGATCTTGCTGTATTGCCTCAATGGTATAAATGGTGCCAGCGGTTGGCGTCAACAGGCAATCCACTTCATTCCAGATAAGATCGGTCTGACGTTTAAGCCTGCGCAAACGGTGTAGACCGTTGTATACCTCTGCACCCGAGTAGCGTTGCGCGCCGGCAATTATCTCTCGTATCGGGACAATCACCTGATCGCTGTGCAGCTCGAAAAATTGCTGAATCCCCGCATAACGTTCGGCTACACAGGGGCCTTCATAGAGCAGGCGCGCTGTGTCCAGAAAGGGCGCGAAGTCGATCTCGACAGCTTCTCCGCCCAGCGTCCGGATCGTTGCGATCGCCTCGTCGAATAGCCGTTTACTCTCCTGATTACCGAAGAATTGCAGTTGTTTCTGGCGGGGGATCCCAACGCGAAATTCCGGTGCCCCGCCAAAATCGAAACCATGCCCTTCCCGTTCGCGAGAATAGATGTCTTCTGCATCATACCCGGCGGTCACCGCCAGAATTCTTTCCGCATCGGCGGCTGTGAAGGCAAAGACCGAAACACAGTCCAGTGAACGGCAGGCCGGCACTACCCCGCGCGTGGAAAGCCACCCCTTGGTGGGCTTATATCCGATAAGATTATTGAATGCGGCGGGCACCCTGCCGGAGCCCGCGGTATCGGTTCCCAAGCTGAAACACACTAAGCCTTTCGCCACAGCCACTGCCGAACCGGAGCTCGAACCACCCGAAATATAGCCGGGATTAAATGCATTGCGACAAGCCCCATAAGGAGAGCGGGTGCCATTAAGCCCGCTGGCGAACTGATCAAGGTTGGCCTTGCCAATGGGAATCGCCCCCGCATCGATCAGTCTCAGTACCACCGTCGCATTGTGTTGCGGCGTGTAGGCAAATGCCGGGCAAGCGGCTGTGGTCGGTACGCCCGCCAGGTCAATATTGTCCTTGATGGCGAAGGGAACGCCGTACAGCGGCAACCCCGCCATACCGTTCGGCACGATCTTCGCCTTAGCCTCCACCGCGCGGGCGTAATCTCTCAATGTTTCGAGCGTCAGCGTGTGTATCCAGACATGATCGGCGTCATCCTGTA
>JBDSSX010000286.1:0-11498 GCA_039928555.1 Nitrosospira sp.
ACACCGCCACACCGGATAATGCGATAAATCCGACTCCGGCGGAAATGGATAAGGGAATGTCCCGCAACCACAGTGCCAGGATCCCGCCGCTGAGGGCAAACGGAACGCCGGTAAACATCAGCAGCCCATCCCGGAAATTGCCGAACATCGTATAAAGCAGAACGAGAATCAGCCCCAGAGCAAGCGGAATAACTATCTGGAGGCGTTGCGCGGCGGAAATCAGTTGCTCGAATTGTCCTCCCCATGTCACCCAGTATCCGGGCGGGATCTGCACCTTCTCAGCGATGAGTACCTCCGCTTCGTTGACAAACGAACCGAGATCCCGGCCACGTATATTTGCGGTGATCACCACCCTGCGTTTGCCATTTTCGCGGCTTACCTGATTGGGGCTCTGGACAATTTCCAGGCTGGCCACCTCGCTTAACAGGACGTAACCGGAAACATTATTTTGAGCAGCCACACCGGTATTCGTATCGGGCAGTTTTATCGGCAAGCGACTGAGCGATTCAATATCACCGCGCAGGGACTCGGGCAGCCGGACCTGCAACTCGAAACGCCGGTCGCCCTCATAAATAGTGCCGGCGGTTCTTCCACCAATACCGATGGTGACGGCGTCTTGTACATCCACTCCGTTCAGGCCGTAGCGCGCCATCTTGGCGCGATCCATCTGTACGGAAAGCACCGGCAGTCCCGTAATCTGTTCGATTCGCACATCCGCGGCGCCCGGGACGGTAGCGAGAACTTTCTCGACCTGCTCCCCCACTGCGAGCAGTGTATCCATGTCATCACCGAACACCTTTACCGCGACATCCGCGCGCACCCCCGACAGCAGTTCGTTGAAACGCATCTGTATTGGCTGGGTGAATTCGTAATTGTTACCAGGTATTTGCCGCACGGCCTGTTCCATTGCGGCCACCAGCTCCGGCTTGGTATGGTGCGGCCCCGGCCATTCCGATTCTGGCTTAAGGATGACGAAGATGTCTGCCACGCTTGGCGGCATGGGGTCGGTTGCAATCTGGGCGACTCCAACCTTGGAGAAGGTCCTTTCCACCTCGGGGAATGCCTTGATCTTTTTCTCCAGCTCATTTTGCATCTCGATGGACGTGGTCAGGCTTGTGCCGACAATGCGTATCGCATGGAGCGCGATATCCCCCTCGTTAAGGCTGGGTACAAACTCGCTGCCCATGCGAGTCGTCAGCAGGCCGGACAGCACCACAATCACCACGGCAAGCGTGACGGTAAGCGCCTTATTGCGCATGGCGGCGGCAAGTGCGGGCACGTAAACTTTCTTGGCCCATATCACGGCGGGACTTTCTTTTTCCGCGACCTTGCCCGACAGAAAGAGCGCAATCGCGGCTGGAACAAACGTCACGGACAGAATCATCGCCCCCAGCAGCGCGATCACCACGGTGAAAGCCATGGGATGGAACATTTTTCCTTCCACCCCCGAGAGCGCGAAGATGGGGAGGTAGACCACCATGATAATCAGCTCCCCATAAATCAATACCCGCCGCGCTTCCCTGGATGCGTCGAAGACCACTGAAGAACGCTCTGGGGAGGTTAATTCCCGCCCCAGCCTTTTCTGCTCATGGGCCAGTCGCCGGATGCTATTTTCGATAATGACGATGGCGCCGTCTACGATGATGCCAAAATCGAGTGCCCCCAGGCTCATCAGGTTGGCGCTGACGTGATTGGCGACCATGCCGCTGAAAGTGAACAGCATGGAAAGTGGGATGACAAGCGCGGCAATAAGCGCTGCGCGCAAGTTGCCCAGAAACAGGAACAGGACCACGATTACCAGCGTGGCGCCTTCGAATAGATTGGTGGCAACGGTTCGAATGGATTTGTCCACCAGGTTGGTGCGATCATATACAGCGGTGGCAACCACCCCTTCAGGCAGAGTACGATTAATCTCCGTTAATTTCTCGGCTACGGCTCTGGACACGGCGCGGCTGTTTTCACCGATCAGCATGTGTGCGGTGCCCAGTACCACTTCTTCGCCGTTTTGCGTGGCGGCGCCGTTGCGCAGTTCCTTGCCGATAATCACGTCGGCGACATCCTTGACGCGTATCGGCACTCCCTGGCGGCTCCCCAGAATGATATCGGCAATCTCGTCCAGGTTCGTCACTTGTCCGGGTGCCCGGACCAGATACTGCTCGCCGCTTTTTTCGATATAACCGGCGCCGACATTGAGATTGTTGCGTTCCAGAGCCAGGACGACATCTTGCAGCGTCAGACCGAACGAAAGCAGCTTTTCGGGATAAGGCGTTACGTGATACTGCTTGACGTAACCGCCGATCGCGTTGATTTCGGTGACGCCTCTAACCATGCGTAGTTGGGGCCGGATGATCCAGTCCTGGATTTCACGCAAATCCGTGATGGTATACGCCATGCCATCTGGCTTTTTCGCGTCTTCCCCAGCGTCGACGGTCCACATGAAGATTTCCCCCAAGCCGGTGGAGATTGGCCCCATCGTGGGTACGATCCCGGCAGGCAGGCTACCCTGTGCTTCCTGAATCCGCTGATCCACCAATTGCCGGGCAAAATAAATGTCCGTGCCGTCGTCGAAAATAACGGTTACCTGGGATAGTCCATAGCGCGAGATGGAGCGAGTGTGGTGGAGATGGGGAAGTCCGGCCATAACCGTTTCGATTGGAAAGGTCACGCGTTGCTCGGCTTCCACCGGCGAATAACCGGGTGCCTGGGTATTGATTTGTACCTGCACATTGGTAATGTCCGGAACCGCGTCGATGGGCAGCCTCTGGTAGCTGTAAACACCCAGCCCGGCCATCGCCAGCACCGCACCCAGGACGAATCCGCGCCGCTGTATTGATATGTGTAAAATACGTTCTATCATGGTCTTATCTTCGATGGACGTTTCATTGACCGTGGCTTTTCGGATGACTGACGTGATTCTCAATGATCATGCGATGCACCGGCCTTGCCGAGTTCGGCTTTGATGGCAAAGCTGTTCCCCGCCGCGTACTGCTCCCCGGCGGAAAATCCATTGAGCACTTCAACTATCCCGCCATCACTGCGCCCCAGTTTCAGTGGACGCGCTTCGAAGTATTGGCCGTAGCGGCCGAACACCACTGACCAGTCGTGCAACGTCTGAATGGCATCCACCGACACGGCGACTGGCACCTCAATTTCTTCCGTCACTAGCTCCGCGGTGACGAACATACCGGGGAGCCAATGGCCTTCCTTGTTATCCAGCACAACCCGTGCTGTGGCGCTGCGGGTTTGGACGCCAATTAGTGCGCTGATAAAGGAAATGACGCCCGTCCCTTCGACATCGATCGCGGTTGATCTTATGGTAGCTTTCTCCCCGAGCTTAAGTACCTCCAGATCTTTGGCATAGACTGTGACTTGAGCCCATACTGTCGACACGTCCGCTATGGTAAAGATGGCTGTATCCTCCTTGAGCGTCTGACCCTGGGCTATGGCTTTAGCTGTGATGAGCCCCGGATTAGGGGCGCGGATCTCGTAGCGGGCCAGATCACCTCGTTGATGAATTGCCTCAGGCGGTACTCCAAGCGTACGCAATTTGGCCAAGGCAAGATCCGAGGCGATCTCAGCTTCAGTCAAGGCCTGCTGCGCAGCCAAATAATCCTGCTTGGCGGAGATCTTTTCTTCCCACAATTGCTTCTCACGCTCAAAAGTAACTCGCGCCAAGCCAAATCGTTTTCGTGCGGCGAGGAATTGTGCACGCATTTCAGCCAGTATTTGACTTTCGATGACTGCAAGCACCTCACCTTTCTTCACCTGTTGACCATGATGGCGATAGACCGCGGTTACTATGCCTGGTAGACGCGGCACGACTTGTACAATAGTGTGTTCGTCGAACACGATTTCGCCCGGCAGCTTGAGTGTGGGCCTGATCGTAGCCGGTCCGGCGGTAAGTAACTTAATGCCGATACTCTTCAACATTTCATCCGGCATTTCTACCCGCGCTTCGACCTGGGTGTAACCCCACCGGAAAGTTTTGCCACTGCGCTCTGCGGCAATCACCATATCGAATGAATGCGGCTCCTCCAGTATCTGATCTCCCAGCAGATAGCCGGCCTCAGGCTTGAAATTAAATACCTGCGCCGGCGCACCGAGACGTGACAGGGTGACGGTGACTTTGGCGGCGGCGGGAGGAAGTGGTTTACCGTTTTCATAGAGGTAGAGTCGCAACTGAGGTGGCACTCCTTTTTCGAAAATCACGACCTCTACTCCGAAACCATCTTTGTTAAACAGCTTTCCTCCTTTAGTACCCTTAGTTGGCTGTTCCTCTGACTCATGCCTCGCATTCTTTTCTGGAGTTGCCGGCGTATCCTTGTCATGATGCTCATGTGGATCTTCGGCTGCGGCGGCATTGACGTGAGCTTCATGGGTTGCCCCCGGCTTGTCCCAGGTAAGAATCAATCCACCCAATACGGCTCCAATTGCGATAACAACGGCTATTGAAATCGTTTCGCGTTTTTTCACAATCCACTCCTCATGTCTGTACTTCCACTGCCGCCGTTAAAGGCCGAAGGATTCAGTACATCATCCGGGCTGCCGTCAATGGGTGCCGCGATCAGGCGTTCGATCTCATTAACCAGGCGTTGATAGTTCGCCAGAGCGCGTATGTACAACACCTGGTTCTGAAATAGAGTGCGCTGCGCATCCAGCACTTCGAGATAACCAAACTTGCCCAATGCATAGCCTTTGTTGGTGACTTCGAAGGCGCTCCTGGCCGCGGGTAGTATCTCGTCGCGCAATATGCCGGTTTCCCTCTGTGCGGCCGACAATGCTTCATAGGCCTGCGTAAGCTCGGTTTTAAGCCGCAACTCGGTAGCTGCCTGTTCGTCAATGGCTTTGTCTACGCGTTGATGGGCTTGCAGGATATTGCCCTGGTTGCGGTCGAACAATGGCAGTGGCACTATCACGGCAGCGATAGGGGTATTGCCTCCGAGCAGCGCGTGGTTAACGACACCGGCTTGAACGGTTAGGTTCGGTATGCGCCGCGTCTGTTCCACGTCTAGCAGCGCCTTACGCTGTTCTATATTTTTCATGGCGCGTAGCGCCATGGGGCTGGCGAGAACGCGTTCCGCAAGCGCCTCAAAGCTCGGCAGGACGACTGCCGATTCAAGATCGCCCAGTACCTTGCTAAATTGTGGGGAGCTGTTGCCCCATAACAGGGTCAGGCGCTTACGTGCAGCGGCCAGATCGCGCTGCGCCTGCTCCAGTTCAATGCGCGTGGTGGAAAATGCCACTCCGGCTCGGGTCTCCTCAATGGGAGGCACCTTGCCGGCCTGAACGCGCTTTGCCACCGCGCTTACCACTCTTTGCGCCAGTTGCTGGCTTTCCTCCGCAAGTCGCAGGCGCTCCTGACCCGCAAGTACCTCGGTAAATACATTTGCCACCCGGGCGATGAGTTCCACTCGCCTGACCTCGTAATCCTGATTCGCCAGTTCTTCACCCAGTGACGCTGCACTAACCCGCGCCGCACGTTTTCCACCGAGCTCGATCAGTTGATAGATACGAATCGTGGTGAGTTGCTGGACAACTTCTTTGCCAATCGCATCTTTAGAGTTGACATCGCCTGTAAGCGGCTGAACATTCCCAATATTCTCAACGTTTACAGATAACTCGGGATTTGGCAGCAGGCCGGCCTGAAGCGTCGCTCCCTCAAGGGCGCGCTTTTCTTTGGCGAAAGCGGCCAGTTCAGGATTTCGCTGCAACGTAAGGCGCGCTGCCTCGCGCAAAGTGAGTTCATTCCTTCCCTCCGGCAAAGATGGAACGGAGTAGCCTAAACCCCTGTCGGGCAATGCGCCGGAAAAAGTATTTTCGGCAATGGCCGCAGATGTGTAGCCGAGCGCCACAATAAGCAATCCGGCCGATACACGGTGCCGTGGCACCGTGAACGATGCTTTAAAGTTCATGGGAATTTCTCCGCAAGTGTTATGCGCCAATAACCCGCTGCGCAAGCAACTGCGCAATCGACATCGCAATGAGCGAAGCGGTTATAACGCCGATACAAGGCGGCAGGTCCGCGTGGTGGATCATTTGACGTTGCTTGAGGCGGCTTCAGCTGCCTTTGGCCGCCTTTGGTTGCTTGGGGCAAACCAGGCAATGGCAATGTCAGGGATTAACCGGCGTGGCCTGCCGATCTAGCTTGCGAAATTGCTTTTGGGAGGATGAAGCGGAGAATCCGGAATGGATTCGGGAACGGTGACAGAAACAAATACCATCAAGGCTTCCGCACCGGCGGAAGCGGGCACCAGCGGAGGTGACGTAAAGAAAAACGGCTGATATTGCCCCGCCGCATGGAGGCACAGATGAGTAGCGGCATCCAGATGACCTTCATCCTTAAAAACACTATTCTGATGAGCCTCAAGATGCGCCGCCGGATCGAGCGAGAGAACATGATGCTCATGATCCAGTTCGTGGGCAAATACCTCGCCATTAAACGCCCAGCCGAATGCGTTCGTCAGCATGCTGACGAATAATACAAATATGACAGAATAGATATGGTGGCGTTTGCTCATGACGCTCAGATTGTATACCCCTATAAACGGTACTGCCAAATTTGTTTTCCACATGGTTTCCCAGCGGCGCTGGGTGATTGCCCGGATAACCGAAAAACATTCAGATGCTTCGCCATATGCGGCCGTAATTGGACGGGACGGTTAGCCAGCGTTCCTGCCCCTCATCGGTAGAAAAGTTATCCTGGCCGTGCAGTTGCTCAGTGTAGCTGCCGGCGTGCGTGAAAATGAACGGCACAGTCTGGCCAACATCGGTGAAATTCACCGCCACCAGGCTCACTGCGGCGGCAGTCTCGCGCTGGAACAGCAGAATGCCACGTGATAGGTAATGCTCGTAATCATTGTAAAAATAATGGCTGCCACGACGCAACTCGCCGCAATTCTTACGCAGGTTTACCAGCCTGCGGGTCAGCTTGACCAGGCTTTTACCCGCCGTGTCATAGAAATAATTCCAGCGTAGCGGTCGCAGCAGTAGTACCCGGCCAAGGCCCGCATCGGGCAGGAAATAGTTTTCGCCAAATTCCTGGCCTTGCCAGAGCATGGGAATGCCTTTGGCCGCGAGCAACGCTATCAGATAAGGCTGGAGCCGATACCATTGCGCGCGGTCGCCTTCCGCAAACAATGAATTCCAGTCGCGATGACGCAGGCCAAACTCGCATAGAAAACGGCTGTGATCATGATTCTCGATGTATTGCAGCGGGGCCTTGGCCATCGTTTCGCCGTTCTGGGTTGCCTGTTCGATATAGCCAAGCGCGCCGAGCCGCTGGCCGAGATTCCCGATCGCGCCCGCCGCACCGCGAGCACAAGCCACTGCGGCTCCATAAGTGGCGTTCTGCCAAGTGGCATTGCTGTAGCTTTGTTCAAGGATTTGTTCCGGGGCTTCCAGTTGCTCGGCGATCTGGATCAATCGCGGGCCTTCCGGTGCATCGAACCGGCTCAGGCTGATCAGGCTGGCGATTGAGGTTCTGACGTATTCATAGGTATGAAAGACCAGATTGGCATAACCCATGCCCAGCGCGCCATCCCAGTAGTTTGGCACGCAGTCATAGCGAAAACCGTCAATATGATAGGTATTCAACCAGTGCAGGTTGACACTGAAAAAGAAATCGCGGGTCAGCGTACGGTTGAAATCAGTACTGATACCGAGATCGTTGAAATAGTCCTTGGCAAATGATCCCATGAACGGATTTTCCTGGTACTGGAGCCGCCGGTAGAGGTCGGCGTAAGGAAAATCCTCCCCGGCATGACCATAAACCGTGTCAACGATCACCGCCAGCCCGCGCTGGTGCGCCGCATCGACAAAACGCTGGAAATCGTCGCGCCGCCCAAAGCGCTCATCGACTCCAAAATAACCCAGCGGCAGGTAACCCCAGTCAACCTCCAGCGAGACATTGTTGACGGGCATTACCGACAGTGCATTCACACCGAGATCGGCAAGATAGTCGAGCCGGTTGATCGCACCTTGCAAGCTGGCAGCGAATTCGGCGAGGTTCAGTTCATACAGAATCAGGTCGTTCAGCGCGGGTGTTTTCCAACTCGCCTCGCCAGCACTCCAGACATAAGGAGTGTAGCCGAGCGTGAAGGCGGAGAGTTTGCCGGTGGCGTATTCACGCGCGTAAGGATCGACGATCCAATCCAGTACACCGGCGTTCGGATTGTGCAGCTCGAAGCGGTAGACATGCCGGCCGGAGGCACCGAAGTGCGAGTCTGGCTGCGAGTCGCGCGTGGTGTTGAAATCCACCGCCACCGACCAGATATCGCCGTAATCGGCATTGATACCGTGCTGCAATTCAAAGGCCAGCGGCTGAATCGCCTGGATGAACTGGTCGCGCTCGTGAATGATTTTTACAAATAGCCGATTGCCGTTTGCCGCCGGGACCCATGGCAACAGTATGCCGAAACTTACCACACCAGGCGTGGATTCGTGGGGGCCGAGCTGATTCAGAGGAAGATTCTTCATGACTTGATACCCATGATTCCCTGACTGATGGGGCGGGTGTTTCTGACTGTTTGACAGATTATCCGGCGATAGGTGAATCAGGGACTTTCGTCCCTTTCGCCACCCTTCGGTCCCCAGAATACCACCCACGTTCCAAAATCGCTGGAGAAATTCTCGAACCGATGCTCAACATTAGCCGCCACAAAAAGACAATCACCAGCCCGGAACGGATGGGGATTTCCGTTAATGACGAGTTCACCTATTCCCCTATGGATGAAATAGACTTCATCCTGTTCATGCGGAGTTTGCGGGTCATGCCCGGCAGGGGCGTAATACTCAACCGACATGGTGCCATGAGCGAGGGCAACGGCAAATCGCTCACCCATAGGCCACTTCGCAGTGACGGGACCGGGGATGCGGGAGAGCACTTCTTCGACGGTTGCTTTGGTTTTCAATATAGGCTTTTAAGGCAAAGAAATGGGTAGGGAACCTTTGTCGCGTGGCTGAGGTTTGGCTGAGAGCTGGTCATTGGAACAAGGCATTCGATTGTATGAGGTCTGAGCCGGGCGTGCAACGCCGGGCGGTGTGCCCGGATAATATGAGAGATGCCTATGCTGCTTTTTTGCCTCAATCGCGCGGCTACTTTCCTGCCTGAGCGGGATCGCTCAGCGCATGGCATCGAGCACGCTTTTTAAAGTTTCGCGACTTTCGATTGCCCACTCCAGGCTGTTTGTCGCCTCCTTGAAGCGATTCCACACGCGCAGAAGTTCTTGGCATGACGCTTGCAGTGTGTAGTGGATGATGTCCCGGTCGTTGCTGCTGAGTCCTTCGAGACTCACTTCCAGGATTTTATTGTCGTTCAGCACAAAGTTACGGTCGCGCAGGAGTTCGTCGATATCGCGTCTGCTTTCTCGCCATTCCTTCGAGAATTGCTTCCACGTGTCGTAAGCGTTGCCGCGCTTTGTCCCAGGTTGTGGAACCGCTAATCTCGCTCATTGTCCCCCACGTTCTATCAACCCATAGATAGGAGCCGTCGCGCTCGTAATACCGTCGATAACACCGGCATAGCCACCATCCTGGAACAGCACCTAGAAATGGATATTCGGATTCAGCGCAGCGTTAAAATTGGGCCAGGACGAAGCCCCGTAGCCACAGGCTTTCGAAGCCAATCATCCCCGGCGTTATAGCAAGGCTCTGATTTGATCGGGGGAGCCGATCTTGCCAGGGACCGCGCTCGCAAACCGGGTGTTGCAGCAACGTTACGGTTTGTCGCGATACATCACCACCGTAAAGTGAACCCCGTGCTCGTCGCGCGTGGCATCGAGATCGAAGGGGTAGGCATTGTTGGCATCGAGTTTACTGGCCACTGCGTCGGCATCAAGGCCGGCGTACCATGCCCATTTGCCGACGCTTGACCGCTCAGCAACCGCAGCGAACCGCCGCTGACCATCCTCGGCGTAGGCGCGCACGCGCAGCAAATTGGCGCCCAGTTCCGCGAGCCTAACATCGAGTTCGTGCGCCGTGACATTGGTGAAAAACCACGATGGCCCGGATTGCTCCTCCAGAATCACAGCGTATTTTCGGGCGCCGTCCACGACATACGTGACAAAGTCAGCGATGCCGTGGTGGTCGTCGAGGAGCTTGCGCACGCTGGCTTCATCCAGATCGACATGAAAGTTGGAGAGCGGCCCCGGCCCCTTTTGCAAAACCAACGAAAAGCGCCGTTGCGACCCGTCGGCATCGACAGTGACGGCAACTGGCCGAACACCGGTTTCGCGCAGCCGGGCCTCAACCGCGGCGGCGTCGAGATCAAGCGCATAACTGCGCTCGGGTCCGGGGCCTTTGAACACCAGCGCAGCGAACCGTCGATGATTGCCTGTGCCGTAGCTCGACAAACGCATCAGATGCATGCCCGGCGCAACTACGCCGCCGATTTGATCTGACTCAATGTCGTGTGACCAGTACCAAGTTTCGGGTGGTTTTCTCGCAGCCATGTTTTCTCCTGCAGCCGCCTGAGGGAAGAACGACCGCCCAGGTTTATCTGACAAATGAAAATCGAATATACGGAACCATGCGGGAAGTACTCAGATGATTACAAGAACAAGTACACAAGCCATATAATCTTTTTTGCATTATCGATACGCTGGTTGTGTGTATCAACGGTCTCACGATGCGGTTCACGTAAGGTATCAACGGCGTACCGCATCTCATACTGAAACTTCTGTCAAGAAAGGCTTAAGGAGACGCTGAACAAATTGCCAAGTTTGCGATAATCGCATCATTCAGGTTTTTAATACTAGTACATCCAGAAAGGAAATACTATGTGATATCGGGTTTGCTTAAGAAGCCGATCGTATTGGTTCTGGCCTGATCTTGCGCTTGTGTCAGATGTCGATTACCGGGAATCGCCATGAACAGACATGCGTGAGAGATGCAGCGTCAGTATTAGCTGGTTTCCTCCATTCCGGAAAATGCCATCCCCTCATTTCTCGGGGAGCGTGCTCATCCAGGGTCCGGCAGCTGAACATCGCGGCTTGGGGGACATCGGCGCTTCGCATGAAATTTCTGTCTCGTTGAATTCAATGGCCTTCTTATACCATTCGCATGGATTGGGCAGGGTTTTTCGACATCCTGTTAGGTCCGACAGGCTGCTAGTCATCGATAATGGACTCATTTACGGATCTGCCCGGTAATTTCTGGAAACTGCCTGAAAGCGCCGCAAGAAATTGGCTACGGGCAGTCAGGAATTTATAAAGCGGGAAGGCGAGGACGCCAAAGAATAGTCCCAGAAGCAGGCCGGCAAACGGCGCTAAAAGGAGAACAAGAAGTGTTTTATTAATACCGCTACTCTGAAAGGTATAAAAGGCATTGAAAGGCGAAAACAGCGTATTGGCGCAACAAAATGCCAATGAATTGAATTTGATAAACGAAATGAAGTCCAGTTGTACGAGGTATTTGCTCATTTAGGCTTAACCCTCTAACAATTAATTGAGCGACTCCGCCGAAGCGCGGTCGCGTGAGTTTGATTGTATGAAATCTGCGCC
>JBDSSX010000287.1:0-2260 GCA_039928555.1 Nitrosospira sp.
GCTTCGGACGTGCCGACTTATGTGCAATACGGCGCGGCGGATATGGGTATCGCCGGCAAGGATGTGTTGCTGGAGCATGGCGGGTCGGGGCTTTATCAGCCACTGGACTTGCATATCGCCCGCTGTCGCATGATGGTGGCGGTGCGCGACGACTTCGATTACGAATCCGCTGTACGCCGGGGAGCGCGGCTGCGGGTAGCGACCAAGTATTTACACACGGCGCGCGAACATTTCGCTGAAAAAGGCATGCATGTGGATCTCATCAAACTCTACGGCTCGATGGAGCTTGCGCCGCTGGTAGGGTTGGCGGACGCAATTGTCGATCTGGTTTCCAGTGGTAATACGCTGAAGGCCAACCATCTTAAGGCGGTGGAAGAGATCATGCCGATTTCAGCCCGGCTGATCATCAACCAGGCGGCATTGAAACTGAAGCGAAAAACCATACAACCGATGCTGGATGCATTCTCAGCGGCAATCGAGGAATGCGAAGAAACAACGACGCAACCATAATTCCTTCCTATGATTCAGATCAAGAAATTATCTTCCGCCGATGCCGGCTTCCATGCGGTGTTGGAGAAACTGCTGGCCTTTGAAGACGCACATGATGCAGCGGTAGACGTGACAGTCGCCGGCATTCTCAAGGATATCAAAACGCGCGGCGATGAAGCCCTGCTGGAATACACACGTCGCTTTGATCATTTGGATGCAGTCTCGGTGGCGGAGCTTGAGTTGACTCAGAGCCGCTTGAAGCAAGCGCTGCAGAGTCTGCCTGAGGATCAACGTAATGCCCTGGAGCAAGCCGCCGCACGGGTACGTGCTTACCATGAAAAGCAGCTGGCTCAATCCTGGAGTTATACGGAACCTGACGGTACGCTGCTGGGTCAGAAAATAACCCCCCTCAGTCGCGTCGGCTTATATGTCCCCGGCGGCAAGGCATCCTATCCTTCATCGGTGCTGATGAACGCAATTCCCGCCAAGGTGGCAGGAGTCAATGAGCTTATCATGGTGACACCCACTCCTGGCGGAGAAAAAAATAATCTGGTACTGGCTGCGGCGGCGATTTGCGGAGTGGACCGGCTGTTTACCATTGGCGGCGCCCAGGCTGTCGGCGCACTGGCCTACGGCACCGGAACTGTGCCGCGCGTGGATAAGATCGTCGGGCCGGGCAATGAGTATGTAGCGGCGGCCAAGCGCCGTGTATTTGGCGTGGTGGGCATCGATATGGTAGCGGGCCCGTCTGAAATCCTGGTGATCTGCGATGGCAAAACCGATCCTGACTGGATTGCAATGGATTTGTTTTCGCAAGCTGAACACGATGAGTTGGCCCAGGCAATCCTGCTTTCTCCCGATGCTGCTTTTATCGACGCGGTGGCGGAAAGTATTACACGCCAACTGGAGACAATGCCACGCAAGGCGGTTATACGCGTCTCGCTCGAAAATCGCGGCGCCCTGATTAAAGTGCAAGATCTCGATGAGGCCTGCGCCATCGCCAACTACATAGCGCCGGAACACCTGGAGTTATCGGTTGAGCACCCGCAAAAATGGGTGGAAAAGATACAGCACGCGGGTGCAATTTTTCTGGGGCGCTACACTTCCGAGGCACTTGGCGATTATTGCGCCGGCCCCAATCACGTGCTGCCCACTTCCCGTACTGCGCGCTTTTCGTCGCCGTTGGGCGTGTATGATTTCCAGAAACGCAGCAGCCTCATTCAGGTGTCGGAGCAAGGCGCGGCAAAACTGGGCGCGATTGCTTCAATCCTGGCCCATGGAGAAGGCCTGCAAGCCCATGCGATGTCAGCGGAATATCGATTCATGACCAGGACTGACATACAAGATTGATAAAAATGTCCAGAACGCCTGATCAGGTTATCCGCACCGAAATTCTCGCGCTGTCCGCCTATCACGTGCCGCCTGCAAGCGGCATGGTAAAACTGGATGCGATGGAGAATCCTTATTCCCTGCCGCCCGAACTACGGGAGGAAATCGCACAGCTTGCGGCCAATGCACCGATTAACCGCTATCCCGATGCGAGCGCTGCTTCGCTCAAGGCTACATTGCGAGGCGCACTGGCGGTTCCCGATGGGATGGACATCTTGCTGGGCAATGGTTCGGATGAGATTATCCAGATTATCGCCTTGGCCTTTGCCAGACCGGGAGCAATATTGATGAGTGTCGAGCCCGCATTCGTCATGTTCCGTATGATTGCCACTTTCACAGGAATGGGTTATGCGGGCGTGCCGCTGAGAGCCGATTTTTCGCT
>JBDSSX010000288.1:0-10380 GCA_039928555.1 Nitrosospira sp.
TGCCGGGTTTAGGTTCAATGGTTTTTGTACTGGAATTGCTCGCCAGCACGGCTTCCGAGACAAGATCCAGCGATACAACATTCAGGCAAGCATTGCGGTTTTTCAGAGTAGAATTATTGTAATTCAATTATTACAAGGAACGCGCATGCGGGTGTCAGGCTTTTTTATTTCCACCCTTAAGGAGGCGCCCGCCGAAGCGGAATTAGTGAGCCACAAGCTGATGTTGCGTGCTGGGCTCATCAGGCGTCTGGGAAGCGGCCTCTATACATGGATGCCGCTGGGGTTGAGAGTCCTGCGCAAGGTTGAAAATATTGTGCGAGAGGAAATGGATAAGAGCGGCGCGGTAGAGCTTCTGATGCCCGCGGTGCAGCCTGCCGAGCTATGGCAGGAAACCGGACGCTGGGACGTATTCGGTCCGCAGATGTTGAAAATCAAGGACAGGCATCAGCGCGATTTCTGCTTTGGTCCTACGCATGAAGAAGTTATTACCGACATTGCGCGGCGAGAGATCAAAAGTTATCGCCAATTGCCGTTTACTTTTTATCAGATTCAAACCAAGTTCCGCGATGAGATCCGGCCTCGATTCGGTGTGATGAGGGCGCGCGAATTTATAATGAAAGATGCTTACTCATTCCATGCCGGGATTGCCAGCCTGGAGAAAACGTACGAAATAATGCATGATACCTACCAGCGGATATTCACCCGCATGGGATTGAGATTTCGTGCAGTCACCGCAGATACCGGAGCGATAGGCGGAAGCGGTTCGCACGAGTTTCATGTTCTGGCGGATTCGGGCGAGGACGCCATCGTTTTCTGCCCGGATTCAGATTACGCCGCCAATATCGAAATGGCCGAGTCGCTGCGGCCGATAAAATCACGCGAAGCGGCTAATGGCATCATGCGGAAAGTCGAGACGGCCGGCATAAAAACCTGTCAGGAAGTGGCGGCGTTTCTCAACCTTCCTGTAGAGTACACTGTAAAAACCCTGGCGGTTATCGCGAGTGGCGGAATGCATTTATTGCTGCTGCGCGGTGATCATCATCTCAACGAGACGAAAATCCACAAAATTCCTTTCCTTGCCGACTTCCGATTGGCGACGGAGGCGGAGATTCTTGCGGAAACCGGTTCTCTTCCCGGATACATAGGACCTGCTGGCCTAAAGCTTCCGGTTATCGCAGACCGCTCCGTGACGGTAATGAGCAATTTCATTTGTGGTGCAAACGAAGAGAACTATCATCTTACTAACGTTAATTTTGGCCGTGATACGAAAGAGCCTGACTATACGCTAGACATCCGTAACGCGGTTTCCGGAGACCCGTCTCCGGATGGCGGGGGACGGCTGGAGATCTGCCGTGGCATAGAGGTGGGGCATATTTTTCAGTTACGCACCAAATATTCGGAAGCGATGAAGGCCAGCTACCTTGATGAGTCCGGACAGTCACGGCCGATGGAGATGGGATGCTACGGTATCGGTGTCTCGCGTATCGTGGCCGCGGCCATCGAGCAGAGCCATGACGAGCGCGGCATTATTTTTTCGGACGCAATGGCGCCGTTTCAGATTGCTATCGTTCCTATCGGACTAAAGAAAAATGAGCAGGTGAGGACGGAGGTGGAGAAATTGTATGCTGGAATCGTTAATGCTGGCATCGATGTTCTGCTTGACGATCGTGACGAGCGCCCTGGTGTGATGTTTGCCGATATGGAGCTGATCGGTATCCCCCATCGCGTTGTTATCGGCGAGCGGGGTTTGAAGGTGGGAAATGTCGAATATCAAGGACGGCGGGATGAAAAGTCCCAAGCGGTCCCTTTGCAGGATATTATTGATTTTATAAAAAAACGGATATATGAAGGCTGACGTCTATGCTACTGCTTTCTGCCCATTTTACTCGTCAGTCAGATGTCACTTATGTTGTGTCACGCGTGTTTCCCATGAATTTATGAAACATCCGGGTTAGTGCTTTCGTTGACTTCTTTCTCCAGAATGATTGCTCTGAGGATTTGCGGAATTTTCGCGCATGAACTCTTCCAAACTTTCCCGCGAAATTAATCCCACTTTATAGGCTGCCGGCTGACCGGCAGGATCGAATAAATAGGTGGTGGGTAGCATCGATACCGGACCAATTTGAGCGGCAATTTTTCTGTCGCCAAATACAATGGGGTAGGAAATGGACAGTGAGTTGGCAAATTTCAACACTGTTTTTGGATTTTGGTAGTCCATCGCTACTCCAATCACCATTACATCCTTGCGGTTCTCATAGAGCGACACGAGGTCGGGAATTTCCTTCAAGCAAGGCGGGCACCATGTGGCCCAGAAATTTATCAAGACCCACTTACCCTTGTAATCGGAGAGAGTAAGCTTCTTGCCCGTGGAATCTGTGAACACAAAGCCCTTTGCCTGGACGCCAGGCGACAGTGACAGCAGTACGCAGAACAAGATGGCGAGCGAACGTTGCATCATTTTTTACTGAGTGACTCCAGGTGAGGTTACATTTTGTGCGAGGGCGCTATCTGGCTGCGGTGTCGAATTTCCGGACGCTTCCTCCGCAAAAAGTAGCGACAGCGGCACATTCATTTTCTCATTCATGCCGGTTGAGATGCTATCGAGCAACCGCTCCAGGTTTGCATCACCCGCGGTGGCAGTACGCACTGCCTCAGGACGAAATGTAAACAGCCGAAAAATATCCGCAACCATAATTTTACCGGGATCAATTATCTGAACCCATCCTCCTGTTTTCACCTGTCGAACCAGATCGGCACGGCTCATCAGCTCAAGTATCTGTTCCATTTCTTCAAAACTTAACACGAGTTGCTTGTGAAGGCTAGCGTAGGTTTCGACCCTTCCGCTCCTGAGGGCCTCTCCCAGTGCTTGCAGTAAACGTAGTGCATCAACGAATCGCCTGCCTTGTGCTGCCGGATCACGCCGCCATTCAGCAAAATGCCAGCTTGAGAGAGAAGCGGCGATCACCGCGCCCAGTAACACCATCAGCCAGGAGAGGTAAACCCACAACAAAAAAATCGGTACGGTGGCGAACGCGCCATAGACCGCCTGATACGTGGGAAAGTGAGTAATGTAAAATGCAAACCCTTGTTTCATTATCTCGAATCCCACCGCCGCGGCTATGCCTCCGGCGATCGCATGACGCCATGCGACCTGGCGATTAGGCACGATAAGATAGGGGACCGAGAAGGCGATGCTCGTCAGCAGCAGCGGCGCAAGTTGTAGAAGCGCGATTTTGATGCCGGGAATATCCTGGGTTAGTCCCATGGATATGCCGATCAGCCAGGAAGTCAGCGACAAACTTGCGCCGATCAAGAGCGGCCCGATGGTCAGCGTGGCCCAGTAAATCAGCAGGCGATGGAGGAGCGGACGCAATCGGGTTACGCGCCAGATGGTATTCAGCGCTTTATCGATAGTCAGCATAAGAGCAAGCGCTGTCACGCCCAAAAAAGCCGTGCCGATAGCGGTAAGTTGTACCGCATTGTCAGCGAACTGCTGCATGTATACGGCGATGACTCTATTCGCCGCTTCTGGCACCATGGTGGTGAGAATGAATGTTTTTATTTGGGTAGAATATTCGGCAAACGCCGGGAATGCCGCCACCACGGATAATCCGATAGCGATCAATGGTACCAGCGATAGCAGCGTAGTGAAGGTAAGACTGGCCGCGACTTGGGTGCAGTTATGCTGAAAGAAGCGGACAAGGACATAGTGTGTGAAATCCAGGAATCGGGAGGATTTCATGAGCGGTAATGCCGGCCGACAGGATTGAGGGAAAAGTCCAATGCGCATCCCATGGACTGAAGCAATGTAGCTGATCTCTCTATCTGTTCCACGATGGTATATTCCGGCTCCGCTCAGCCCCCGGATCACACCTGAGGGTGAGCCCGTTCCAGCTTGCTATGCAGCTTGTTAAGCGCGCTGAGGTAAGCTTTGGCGGAAGCCACTACAATGTCAGTATCCGCGCCGTGTCCGTTGACGATGCGCCCCGATTTTTGCAATCGTACCGTAACTTCACCTTGTGAATCCGTCCCGCTGGTGATGGCGTTAACCGAAAACAGCTGCAAGTCGGCGCCACTGGCCAGGATTTTCTCGATTGCACGGAAGGTGGCGTCTACCGGCCCGCTGCCATCCGACTCGGCACGCGATTCTTTGCCATCTTCGGCAATTACTATACTGGCATACGGTGTTTCGCCGGTCTCGCTATGCGCAATCAGCGACAAAAGCTTGTAGTGCTCATGCAAGGTGATGGCGTCATCGGAAACCAGCGCATGCAGGTCTTCATCGAAGATATCATGCTTCTTGTCCGCCAGTTCCTTGAAGCGCATGAATGTGACATTAAGCACTTCCTCCGATGCCAGTTCGATACCGAGTTCCGCTAAACGGCTGCGAAAAGCATTACGCCCCGAATGTTTGCCCAGCAGCAGCTTATTTGCGCTCCAGCCGACATCCTCGGCACGCATGATTTCGTAAGTTTCGCGGTGTTTGAGCACGCCATCCTGATGTATGCCGGATTCATGAGCGAACGCGTTTGCGCCGACAATAGCCTTGTTCGGCTGTACCGGAAAGCCGGTAATGCCTGACACCAGCTTGCTAGCCGGTACGATATGAACGGCGTCTATGCGCGTCTCGCAAGGAAAGAAATCCTGACGCGTGCGTACCGCCATCACGATTTCCTCCAATGAGGCATTGCCTGCCCGCTCGCCCAGCCCATTCACGGTACATTCCACTTGCCGGGCGCCATTCATTACCGCTGACAGTGAGTTGGCCACCGCCAATCCGAGGTCGTTGTGGCAATGTACCGAGAACACCACCTTATCGGAATTGGGAATACGCTCGCGCAACGTATGGATAAGCTTGCCAAATTGCTCCGGCATAGTGTAGCCAACGGTATCGGGAATATTCAGGGTTTTTGCGCCCGCATCAATGACCGCTTCCAGTATACGGCAGAGAAATGAAATATCGGAGCGGCCGGCGTCCTCAGGGGAGAATTCTACATCGTCCGTGTATTGACGAGCCCATTTCACAGCCTTCACCGCCTGTTCCAGAACCTGGTCTGGAGACATGCGCAGTTTCTTTTCCATGTGAATAGGGGAGGTGGCAATAAAAGTGTGAATACGTGCTGAACTGGCTCCTTGCAATGCCTCGCCGGCGCGTTTGATATCGGCTTCGGTTGCCCGCGCCAAGCCACATACAGTGCTGTCCTTAATCGCGTCAGCCACCGCCTTCACCGCATCGAAATCGCCGTTGGACGCGGCCGGAAAACCGGCTTCGATTATGTCCACCCGCATGCGTTCCAATTGCCGCGCAATCCTTACTTTTTCCTCCCTGGTCATGGATGCACCGGGACTCTGCTCACCGTCACGCAACGTGGTGTCAAAAATAATCAAATGATCTTTCACTGGTTTCTCCATTTCAGAAACAATAATTACGTTGTGATACGGAATCCGGGAACACATTCCGCAGGGGTAAAAACTTGGAGGGGGAGTGTAGTAGTTAGCGCGCGGGGCGCAGCAGCGGTTTTGCCAGCAGCGGCGGATGGTATAAAAAGCGGAGCGGGAGAGTGTGATGGGTCAGCTTCATGTGAGAAATATAAAGGGTTTCCCGAATTCGTGCAATAGTTTCCAGAAGTGATGTGTTCGCTGGCCTATATGTTGCGAACCGTTACCTGTTAATCGTCGCATCTCGATGGATTTCACAAATTCTTGAGATCACTGCGACGTTTTTTTCACATGGCTTGTGTTAATTTACCTTGTATGCCTTATCTCCATCGGATTCGTTTTTTTAAGACCTCTGCACACTTGAACTGATTACGTTCGAATGAATTGAGAAAAACGATAAGAAAGGGAGCGCAAGCCGATGCAAAGGAGCTCGATGAAAATCGAAGCGCGCCTGAGGCGCGATAGCGCATTGATGAGAGCGCATGCACTGATTGACTGGGAGAGACTTCGTGCTCAACTTGCTGGACGCTACAAACTCGAAGCCAGCCGGGCCGGAGGACAAGAGTTCATAGATTCATTAGTCACGTTCAAAGCAGTATTGCTGGGCCAGTGGCACAACTTCTCGGATCCGAAATTGGAAGAAGCGTTGCGCGTTCGTATTGACTTCATGCATTTCTGTGGTCTGGGTCTTTCTGACGATGCGCCGGATGAAACCGCGCTGTGCCGCTTGGAAAAAAGATCTCGGGATCTGCAACCTGGACGTGGGGCTGATGGAAACCTTTACCGATGGTGCGGTTGAACACCAGGAATATATGGCGCGCGGTGGAAACGTGTGCCGGTTCAAACTCAAGTCAAATGAGGATCAGCCGATTAATCAAGCTCTTTGATCTGCGGTTGATTTAAAGCGTCCATAGATACACCTCATTTGACAGTCGCAATACCTCCCGGGTTTGTGTAATCATATCGTCAGCGGGAAACTATTTCATTTTCCCGTACTTGCTCCTTTGAGCTTCCATAGCTACGAATACAAGTTATTAGCTGTGTCCAGGAACTGGGGGAAGAAATTACAATGCGCGAGCGTGCCGGAAGGCGTGCCTCCTTATTGGGACGGTATTTTTGGAGCTTGATGATGGCATTCGCAATAAGCGGTTGCCTCTCCGAAAAGTCCTGGCATGTGAAAGAGATTGCCGGTCACTTGCCGGACCTCAATTTTTCCCTGACGTCGGATAGCGGGCGTTTGGTGACGGCGAAGACATATGAAGGCTACATATTGCTGATGTATTTCGGATTTACGAATTGCGATGCCGAGTGTCCCGTTTCGATGGCTCGTTTAGCACATGTAGTACAGCTTCTGGGAGACGGTGCAAATCACATGCGTATCCTGTTTGTCTCACTTGATCCCGAACGTGATACTCCGCAAGTCTTGCGCCGCTACGTAGCGCAGTTTGATCCCTTACGCGCAATAGGATTGACAGGGGCAACAGTTGATATCGAAGCTCTTACAAAGCGATATAGGGCAGCCTACCGTCCTCGTTCCGGAATCGGCGAAACTGATGGCATCATGCATGGCGACGCAGTGTATATTTTTGATTCACAAGGTCAAGCGCGTCTGCTGGCCACCTCCGCCGACACGGACGAGAATTTGGCGCAGGACCTCCGGCGCCTGCTGAAAATTTCCTCTTGGATGACGTTGCGTTAGCGGGCGCGCACCGATTAGAAATAAGATAATAATTTCCAGCGGCAGTTGCTATCGCAGGGCGGCGCTTTGTAGAGTCTATTCATGATGGATCTGTGGTACTGGTTCACGCCTTGGGAAGAGTCGGTTACGGTTATCGTCGCAACCGGCACCGCGGCAATTTTATTTTTGAGAGGTTGCGCCAGGAGTAATCCTCAATTTCACCAGAAATTATATTTCTGGACGGGACTTGCATCCGTATATCTGGTGTCTCATACCCAATTTGATTATTACTCCGAGCGTCAATTTTTCATTCATCGGATTCAGCATCTGGTATTGCATCATCTTGGGCCATTTTTCCTTGTATTGAGCAGCCCATTATCCACACTTCTGGCGGGTATGCCCAAGAGTGGCGGGAGATTTTGCCGCCGGGTGGCGGCATCGAAACCGACTCAATGTCTTGCGCTCGTTTTATGCAATCCTGTTGTGGCGGTTACCCTCTTCAGCGGTCTTATCGGTTTCTGGCTATTGCCTTCCATTCATTTCACAGCGATGATCGACTGGCGTTTATATCGTTTAATGAACTGGAGCATGTTTATCAATGGCTTGATGTTTTGGGGGCTTGTTTTAAATCCCGGCCCTCTATTTTCCCTGCGCTTATCGCCAGGGACTCGCATTGCAATGATGCTCGCCGTCATCCCGCCCCAGATCGTGATTGGGGCAATGATTTTTTTCGCTTCACGAGAACTTTACCCGATTTATACTATTTGTGGTCGCGCTATCGGCGGCGTAAGCGCCATAGCGGACCAGCAAATCGGCGGAATAATTCTTTGGATACATGGGGCAATGATGAGCGCGATTGGCGTATTGATTGTGGTTCGGAGAGAGTTGGTGCCGCGTAAACTTTTACGGAGCGAACAAGCGGGCTAACAAAGACTCATTCTCCGTTTATTTGGGGTAGTGTGCACATAACTGCAAAAACCGCCACGTAAATTTTCCAGATACGAAATATTATCAGCTTATTAATTTACAATAAATTCCCTACGATTACGCTTCTTCAATAACTCACCTTGAACGTCGGGCTATCCTCCGGCCGGGTCTTGCGGTGATCGTAGATTCTTGTAGTCGCAATATTCGCATGCCCCAGCCATTCCTGAACCTTGGCGATATCCACCCCGTTATCCCGCGCATTGGTTGCGGCCGTTGCTCGCATCACATGCGGCCCCCTATTCTCACCTGTGATACTGAGCTTCCTTAAATACTTCAGAACACCTGTGCGTAAACGTTGCCTGGCGCAAGCCATGATAGAGCAAGGTGGAGAGAATGGCACGATCGCGCTTGCCTTTGACCGGATTGTGTGTCGCCGAATTGGACTCACATAAGTGTTCGAACAATGAAGCAAGCGCTGCCAATTTCCTGCGGATGGTGGCGCCCGCGAGCGATTTTTCTTCCAGTGTTTTGCGCCAGGCCAGAACATGTGCTCTGGTGACGGTCCGAAAATCTTCCGGCTGATGGATGCCAATAAAAGTCATAAAGCCGCGCAAGTCATTTTCATAAGCGTGCTGGGTCTGCGGATATCGATATTGGCGAACCATTCGATCGCCGGAGGCACATCGCTCAGTTGGCGAAATTGAGCGGAGGTCAAAATCTAGACTTCAGTTGCAGCCGACAGTTCGGAAGCATTCAAGTTTTCGGGCTTTGGAATGAGGGAATTCATGGATTTATTTTACAATTGATAAAAACTGTTATCAATTGTAAAAATTGCATCAAACGCAAAAAGTCGATACTGGATATTTTGTGTATAAGTGAAGAAACTGTGAGTGTGTTGGCGCACCGATAACATCGAAGGATAGGCGTATTGTTTCCGCATAGCATGTGCTGAATTGGATTGTTACATTCCCTGCCAATTGCTGTTGGCTGCGTTGTCGGTTTGATAATGGCCCCTCCGCGTGCGGTCTGGTACATGCCCAGGGAACGCCAGGTAGAAAAGGATCAAGAGGAAAAAGCCGGTAGACAATCTTTCACTGATAATGATCGTGAGAACCAGTGAAAAGTCCTCCGGGCGCTAGTTTAACGACCTTCGTATTTACAAAGCACCAATGCAGCCAACAAAGTAAATGTTTTTTTATCTACCACCGCACTATCCATAGGAGCTTGAAATGAATAAATTCATATCGACCGTTATTCTCACCACATTCACGGCTGTGTGCAGCTTCGGCGCTGCCGCTGGATCGGATGTTTCAGACAAGAACAAGGAAACAATGCGCAAGGACTCTCCCCAAAATACAAGCAAGAAGGAAGGAGACAAGTACGGGGATAAGTCAGGCTCAGTCTCGGATAAGGATGGCGAAACCATGCGCGAGAAATCACTGGCTGAAAGGGAAAAGGAATACAAAGATCAGGAGGTAATGAATAAGAAACCGTATAAGCAATAATAGTATCCCGGTTTTTAGATGGCCCTTAAGACCACTGGTAATTTAACAAGGTAAACCCCCGGCTATGCTGGGGGCCTCACCAAGGTTCGACCCATACGTTGGTCGCTGTGAATCTTCTTTTTCGACTAGAAGCACCCTGATCGATAGCCTCGCCCGGGCCGGTTGGACGGATTGGACGGGACCGAGATAGAACGGTCATGCCAGAACTTAAGCCCCCTTGTTAGGTGTAGCTCCAGGAAATTGACCCCATGGTCCGGCGACGTCTGCTTGTTCGTGGCGACAGCACGATGGCCGATCTCCCGCGATCGGCTGGAGCGATACCCATCTCAACCGGTTCCATATTCATGGCAAGGATTCTGGTGTTTACCATAACGGCGGGATGAGTTTCGCTGACGATCCTGATATTTTTCCTGGTCCAATCGCCGGATTCAGGATAATTGATATCTGTCGCGTGATGCATTTTCTTGAACCGGGATATCAATAGCTGCCTTGTGGCGATGCCCATCATTTTCGCAACACTTTTCGTAGCAGGGACACATCGCGAGTTGTTACGGCGGGTGCTTTATTGCCCCAGCTATTGCGGACGAAAGTCAGGACGTCCGCGATCTCGCGGTCGGAGAATTTTTTTGCAAAACTTGGCATTTTTTTAGGTTCCGGTCCATCTTTCGTCAGTGGACCTTCCCCCCCTTCCAATACGAGTCGAATCAGGGAGGAGGCATTCTCGGAGAGAACTATCGAATTGCCGCCCAGCTGCGGGATTTTCGGTGGCTTGCCTGTGCCGCCGTCTTGATGGCATTTAGCGCAGAATCCCGCATACAGGCCGGCGCCGGG
>JBDSSX010000289.1:0-2392 GCA_039928555.1 Nitrosospira sp.
AGCATCACCGAGGTGCTGAACTTTTCGGTTGCACGATAAGAAACTACTACGTTGGATCGCCACTGGGGAACTCTGGGTTGACGTTTGCCGGTTGAGGGAACGGCAGCGTTGGGATTGGCTGCGGTCGGGCCCAACAACGTCGCTGCCGCGTCCGCCGCAGCGTTCTCGTTGATTCTTGAATCAACCCAGGTGAAATTACCCACGATATCCAGACCCCTGATACCGGCATCCGTTTTTTCTCCGGAAAACTCGACGCCATAAGTATCGACTTCACCAACATTGGAAATAAAGCTTGTCTGAACACCATTGACTGTCCCGACTTGGGTAAAAATGGCATTTTTTACCCGTTCCTGGAACAGGCTGAGACGCAGTCTTCCTTTTTCCGGAAAATATTCGGCGGAGAGCTCGGAGGAGAGTGCATCCTCAGGCCTCAGATTGGGATTTGCGTTCATTGCTATACCCGCCACTGTCGTTGTCTGGAACAATTCCGACGCCGTCGGGTAACGGTAAGCCTGACCGATGGCTGCGCCAAATCTTAACTGCTCGATCGGGCTCCAGCTTAACTTCCCTTTGGGTGAAAAATTAAACGCACTTTTGTCAGCCTGGTTAATTGTTCCTCCAGTGGTGGTGTTTACTCCGTCATAAGCGTGCCAGTTTTCAAAACGGCCACCAACCGTGAAGTTCCAGTTTGGAAGGAAATCCCAGGCGTCTTGCACCCAATAACCTTCGGTTCGGGTTTTTCCGATCGAGTTTGAAAAGATGCCTGTGCCGCCGCCGGTTTGCCAATTGTTCGTGTTGTATACCGGGTTTTTCAGCGTGTACAGGTCATGGTGAAAACCAAAGCTGATCTCATGATAGCCCAGCCCTAGAAAATCAACGCGCGGCCGCCAGATACCTTTGGCGTCGAACGTATGCCAGCCGGAACCGGCCAAACTGGTGATCCTGCCAGGACCATTGGCGGCTGCAAGGATGGGATTAACCGTTGGTTGGCGAACGTTATCCGTGCTTAAATCGATCACGCTACCCACCAACTCCCAGTCAAATTTTCCGCCGGTGTTGGATCTGAGATTCAGGCCGTGCGACCAGGTTGTTTGATTGGTCCGATTCGCGGCGAAAGCGGGAAGACCGGCGCTGACAGTATTTAGATTGAATCGCCTGCCATCGATATTAACAACGCCGCTATTTACAATATTGCCCGCTGCGTCTCTCAGATAACTTTGTGCGCTTGCGCTTGCGTTGTTTTGCCACATTCCCAAGGTGTAGGAGAATTTTATGGTCGGCGTGAAATCGTAGGCCATCTTCCACTTGAAGTTGTCCTGTACGGTATGGTTTATGTTTCCGGCACCCAGCACATAGTTAGGGGCAAGTGTGGGGTTCTGGCCGGCAAAAGCGCCCGTTACCGCCGTCTCTCCACCAGATAGCGGGGCGCCGGCTGATTGGAGGGGGGCCGTAAAAATTATCGGCTGACTATGGGCATCGAGATGGCTGTAGTCGAAGCGCATCGACAGATCTTTATATTTGTGGCCAATGTATCCGGAATACCTTTGGTTATGATAGGTATCCTTTGTGCCATAGAAATTAAAAGTCTGGAAAGACTGTTGCACATCCACGCCCCCTTCGAATTTTTCCGGCATACGTGTAGTGATGTTGATCACGCCACCCATGGAGTTTCCAGGATAAGCGGCCGAAAAGGGACCATACATGATATCGATGCGTTCGATTTCTCCGGGCGAGACGGTATTCCAGCGGGGCGAACCCGTGTTTGTGTTGTTATTGCCGAGCAGAGAAGACAGCAGGATACCGTCGGCATAAATCAGGTTGCGCGCGCTGGCGGATGTGCCGGAGGTGCGCGTTCCCACGGGTGCGTTGGTATCCCCGATATAGCGACTGCGTACTTGCACGGATGGCAGGTATTTGATGGCATCCTCAGCCTGCATCATATTGACTGTAGCGTCCATTTTTTCCCTGGTGATGCTTTCTGTCGTCTGGGGCAGCCGGTATCTCTCCTTGTCGGTTTGCTTGGCGATTGGCGTGACTTTCCCTCCTATCGTCATTTCCGGCAATTTAATCGCAGGGTCGCCGGTAGACACTTTCTTTACGGCGGAAGCGGGCGCTACATCTGCATTCTTGGGGGTCTCCGGCGCGGGAGCGGCGGCAGCCGGTTTTCTTTCCGCTGGAGGTACCGATTGGGTTGCATCTTTTATCAACGGCCCGGGTTCACCGGTTGCCCAGCCAGAAGATGCGCAGAGCAGACTTGCCAGAGCAAGGAGGACAGGTTTTTGCTTTATAACCGCAACACGTCGAATCCAGCGCACGATATCCTCTCGCAATAAACTGGAGTGGGAGAATAATGCATTTTGGTTGGCGCAGGAATGTGGCAAATTGTCGCACC
>JBDSSX010000290.1:0-1882 GCA_039928555.1 Nitrosospira sp.
GCCAGGTTTCAGGATTGCCCTGTTTCAGGGAAGGCAAAATAGCGCGGCTGGAAAGCTGGCTGGATGAGCACAATCTGACGTGGCTGTCGTTTCTGGAAAGCTGGTTTTACAGCGATTCACTGAATGATCTGCCGCTGCTCAACAAAGTTACCCATCCTGTCGCGGTGGATCCTGATGCAACCCTCAAGAGTTATGCCAAAAAAAATACCTGGCCCATCATCAGCCTGCGATAACGTTGCGGGAACGTTCCGTCATGCGCTGGTGGGACTGGAGCAAACAGTCCGTGATAGATGTATGCGGTCGCCCGGGATTTTGAGTGTTTGCGTTCTGGTGTGACTTCCGCCAGACATCCTATACGGTTGCTGATTCTGTTTTCAGTGCTCGCACTCGGCAGCCTATTCGCCGGATTGCTATTCGGCAGCGTGGACATCCCTTTTTCCGGTATTGCCAGTGCACTGTTTCTGCCAGCCGACAGCGTTTCCCATCAAATAGTCTGGCAACTGCGCCTGCCGCGCGTATTGGCGGCATTTGCCTGTGGCGGCCTGCTCGCCCTGGCGGGAGCGCTACTGCAGATTTTATTGCGCAATCCGCTGGCGGATCCTTATATCCTGGGCGTATCCGGCGGGGCGGCGGTGGGTGCGCTCGTCGCCATGCTGCTGGGATGGGGGCTCCTATTGACCAACCTGACATCGCTGGCGGGCGCATTGGCGGCGATAGCCATCGTGTTTGGCCTGAGTTTTCGCGCCGGTGACTGGAATCTTTACCGGTTGCTTCTGACAGGTGTCGTGTTGTCCGCTGGCTGTACCGCGTTGACCACGCTGATCCTGACCCTGGCGCCGGCCAGCGATGTAAAGGGCATGCTGTTCTGGTTGATGGGCGACGTTTCCCGCGCCGAAGGGCTGCTGCCTGCGTGGATCACCCTGATTATTGTAGCGGCCATGAGCCTGCTATTTTCCGGCAGCCTGAACGTTCTGAGCCTTGGCCAGATGAAGGCAAAAACGCTGGGTGTGGCTGTGCTGCCATTGCAGGTTGGGGTCTACTTTGGCGCGTCATTGGCGACTGTGGCGGCGCTGATGCTGGCGGGCGCCATCGGGTTCGTCGGGCTGATTGTTCCCCACGCCGTCCGCCTCCTGGGAATTAGCGACTTTCGTTGGCTGTTGCCCTTGTCGGTATTGTTGGGAGGTGGTTTTCTTACGCTGGCTGATACCTTGGCGCGCACCTTGTGGGCTCCCCAGCAATTGCCGGTTGGGGTGTTGACAGCATTGTTGGGCGTGCCCATGCTGTTGCTGCTATTGTCGAAAAAACGTTCGTAGTTTTGTATCAGGCTGCTGGTCCGCTCCGTAGACTTCGATAAGTCTGATTCCAAGAATTAGAATTGCAAGGAAATATCATCGCACGCACTCCATGACTTCCGCACCGGCCATAGAATTACCTGTAGGGACGGCTCACCTCTGGTATACGTCCGTACCGCAAGCGAGGATTCCGCTCGATCAACACCTATCCATTCTTGATGAGGAGGAGCGATGCCGCGCAGCCCGGTTCCATTTCGATCGCGACCGGGAACCCTTTATCCTGGCGCGCGCCTCCCTGCGTTGTTTGCTGGCGCGATATACGGGTGCCAATCCCGCTCAGATCCAGTTCAAGCAGGATCCATACGGAAAATTATTTATCGAGAATCCGGTTAGTTCGGTGCGGTTCAATGTCACCCATTCCGGCGATTGCATCGTCCATGCGATTGCTCAGGGGACCGACGTTGGAGTGGATGTTGAGATCCTTCGCAATTCCGTTGAGCTTGCTTCGATTTCATCGTATTTTGCCGCTGGCGAACAAGCATGGCTGCATGCGGCTGACGCTCAGACGCGGGACACTCGGTTTTTCACTC
>JBDSSX010000291.1:0-4310 GCA_039928555.1 Nitrosospira sp.
CGGTCAATACCTGATGCGTCTGGCCCGAAAGCGCACGGAGCATCTCTTGCGCATGGGCAGCGCTCTCCGGCTTGCCAAAGACACGTCCCTTCAGTACCACTATAGTGTCGGCAGCGAGCACCGGGAGCTGCGGGAGCTTGCGCTGCATAAGCTGCATCCACCCCGTCCCGGCCTTTGTCCGGGCGATACGGGAAGTGTAAACCTCCGGCGCTTCATCCGGCTTCGAAGCTTCATCGACATCCGCCATGCGGGGCAAAGCTTCGCGCAGCAATAGCGCCGCGAAATTCACTCCGATCTGTTTTAACAGTTCCCGCCGGCGGGGACTGCGGGAAGCAAGGTAAATGCGATTTTCCGGCAGAGTCATAGTTCCTGTGAAATACCCTATTCAAACTTTTTGTATCGGATCGTTGTTATACCCGGTGATAAGGGTGCCCTTTGATAAGCGATACTGCGCGATACAATTGTTCCGCCAGCAGTATCCGCGCCAAACCATGCGGCAGCGTCAGCGCGGATAACGCCAGAACTTCATCAGCCAAATGCTTGATGCCGGCGTCCAGTCCATCCGCTCCGCCCACGATGAAGGCGGTATCACCGCCGTTTCTCATCCATCCCGTAACAGAATCAGCCAGCTTGGCGGTGGTCCATTGTCTACCTCGTTCATCCATCGCCACAATTCGACACTTGGGCGGCAATACCGCCAGGATACGGATGGCTTCGGCAGCCAGCAACTGTTCCACCTTCCTGCCGCTACGTTTCTCCGGTTTGATTTCCAGCAACTCGATGGTCGCCTCGTGCGGCATGCGCCTGACGTATTCTTCAAAACCGGCCGTTATCCATTGCGGCATTTTGTGACCCACCGCACAAACAAAAAATTTCATGCGAAGTGCTCAGGCCTGGCTGGCGCGGCCGGGCCTGGAGGATTTCTTTTTGATCGGCGAAGCCGATTTAGCTGGGGCTTTGCGGGGCTTGACAACCGGGGACTTGACAACAAGGGGCTTGATAGAAGCCTTGTTTCTGCCCGCATCGGCAGTCGTTTTGCTTATCTTTCTTGCTTCCGCCCACAGTTCTTCCAGATTGTAATGCGCGCGCACAGTAGTCTGCATGACGTGTACCAGCACGTCACCCAAGTCCACCAGTACCCACTCGCCGGTCTGCTCACCCTCCATGCCATAAACCGTACCGCCGCCGGCCTTGATTTTCTCCGCCACGTTGTTCGCAATCGCCTTGGTGTGGCGAGTGGAATCCCCACTGGCGATAATCATGCGATCGAATAAAGTGGTTATCTTCGTCACATCCAGCGCTTCGATATCGTGCGCCTTCATTTCTTCCAGCGCGGCAACAACCGTTTTTACCAGTTTAGCGAGTGTCATCCTTCTCCTGAATACAAGTGATTCGCTGCAACATAATCGAGGGCCGCATCGGGCATCAGATAGCGAATGCTTTTCCCGGCGGCAATACGCGCTCGAATGGCGGTTGCGGAAATATCGAGTAAAGTTGTCGGCGCGATAAAAACCAATCCATTGGGCGCGTATTTGAGACTGTCCGCGCCGGATACCCAACGTTGCGCGCATTCCTCTTCCAATTCTTGCGGCAGCGTATAACGATTCGATGCTAACGCATAACCCGGGCGAGCCGCAATGATGAAATGACATAGCCCGAACAGTTCACGCCAACGATGCCACTCGGCGAGTTTCATGAACGCATCCACCCCTATGATGAAGCATAGTATGACGCACTCCCCCATCTCCTGCTTAAGTTCGCGCAACGACTCCACGCTGTAACTCACGCCATGACGGCGGATTTCGCGCTCGTCCAGTACAAATCCGGAATTGCCCCGAATCGCTATACGCACGATCTCCGCACGGTGTTGAAGCGATACAGCGGGGGTATGGCGCAAACGCGGAACGCCGGCGGGAACAAAGCGCAACTCTCGCAGCCCGATCGTCTCGGCGATTTCTTCAGCCACACGCAGGTGGCCGTAATGAATGGGATCGAAGGTGCCACCAAAAACACCAATGAGCGGAAACCCGGATTTCATTGCCTGAGGAGACCCCAAATGCGGGAGTGCGGAAACAGTTTCCTTTAAACCTGAATCCGGCAGTTGATCGCTCATTTCTCAGTTTAGCGGAATTTAGGTTGAAATTTTTTACTTGGCATTTTCGCTGCGGCGAGTCCCTTCTCACAACAGTACCCGGCGCAGATCGGCCAACACCTCGACCAGGTGCGAAGTGAAGCGCGCGGCGGTTGCACCATCGATTACGCGATGATCATAGGACAGGGATAGCGGCAGCATTAAACGGGGAACAAACTGGCCATCGCGATAAACAGGTTTTATACTGGCACGGGATACGCCAAGAATTGCCACCTCTGGTGCGTTGATAATGGGCGTGAATGCGGTGCCGCCGATACCTCCCAGACTCGAGATGGTGAAGCTTGCACCCTGCATTTGAGCGGGTTTCAACTTGCCATCGCGAGCCAGCACCGCGAGATTGGCCATCTCCCTGCCGATGTCGAGTACGCCTTTCTGATCGACATCGCGTATGACCGGCACCATCAGCCCATTTGGCGTATCCGCCGCAAAACCAAGGTGGTAATAATTCTTTATCACCAGATTTATTTCGCCGCCGGCGCTGTCAAGCGAAGCGCTATCAAGAGAAGCATTGAATTCAGGAAACTTCTTCAATGCCGCTATCGATGCACGCATCAAAAAGGCGAGTATCGTGACTTTCACATCGTCTTTTTTTGACGCCTCATTGGACTCCTTGCGCAAGGCTTCCAATTCCGTAATGTCGGCTTCGTCGAATTGTGTAACATGCGGAATCATTACCCAGTTACGGTGCAGATTCGCTCCGGAGATTTTTTTTATACGCGACAGTGGTTTCAACTCCACCGGACCGAATTTTGCAAAATTCACTTGCGGCCAAGGCAGCAGATTAAGTTCCGTGCCATTGCCCCCGCGTGATTTTGATAATTCAGCCTTGACGTAGGCCTGGACATCTTCCCTGAGTATGCGCTGTTTCAAACCGCTGCCGCTTACCAAGCCCAGACTCACACCCAGTTCGCGCGCAAACCGCCGCACCGAGGGACTCGCATGGGCCGTTGCGAAGGCGGCTTCGTCTATCGATGGAGGTGTATAGGTGGATTGACGGACTGGCTGCGGAGCTGAGACCTGCGCTGAGGCTGACCGGGAAGTCTCCACTTCGGAATTGGCCAAAGCATCGGCGCGCCGGGCGGGTGCGGAAAAAGGCTGCGACTCGGGAGCCTGCTGCGAAGCTGTGCCTGATGATGGCGCGGCTTGAGAAGTTTCCGCCGGATTGTCCGTTTTGGAGACTTGTATCGCTAAAACGAGCGTACCTTCAGAGACTTTATCACCTACTTTTACAAATACTTCCCCGGCCACACCCGCAAAAGGGGAAGGCACTTCTATTGCCGCCTTATCCGATTCCAGCACGATCAGCGGGTCCTCCACGTTGATCGAGTCGCCCGCTTTCACCAGCACTTCGATCACGGGAACGTCTTTAAAGTCGCCGATGTCCGGAATCAATATCTGTTTAGTCTCTGCCACGCTTCTTTCCTTCGTGTTTACATTAATCCCAATTTGGAAATAAGTACTGGCGGCGCGCGATCCAGCAGTTTCGTGGCCCGCACTGATAGTAAACCGCGGCCCGCGTGCACACCTCTACGCGTCTTGCATGCAAGCGTCCATTCACGCGCACTTCCGTTCCCTCATACAGTCACTGGATTTGGCTTGTCCGGATCAATGCCGAACTTGCTTATCGCTTGCGCCACCTTTTCCGCCGGTATTTTGCCTTCCTCAGCCAGTGCCTTGAGCGCGGCCACGGTGACGTAATAGCGATCCACTTCGAAGAACCGGCGTAGTTTCTCGCGTGTATCGGAACGGCCAAAACCGTCTGTACCCAGCACCTTATAGCGCCCCGGCACAAACTCACGTATTTGATCGGCAAATATTTTCATATAGTCGGTGGCCGCCACCACAGGTCCCTCGTGATCTTTGAGACATGACCCCACGTGGGACAATTTTGCCGATTCAGCGGGATGCAACATGTTCCAGCGTGCCACGTCCAACGCTTCACGCCTCAATTCGTTAAAGCTGGTGACACTCCAGATATCGGCGGCGATGCCATATTCTTTTTCCAGCATTCCCGCCGCCGCGATAACTTCCCGCAGGATAGTGCCGGAACCGAGCAATTGCACCCGCAGCCCGGAATGCTCCCCCTCTGTCCGGTTGCCCGCCCGGAACAGATACATGCCTTTCAATATACCCTGTTCCGCATTCGCAGGCATTTCCG
>JBDSSX010000292.1:0-6644 GCA_039928555.1 Nitrosospira sp.
ACCAGATGGTATCTCTTCGGCTTCTGGCCTGACGTATGTATCTTTTGAGAAATCAAAAATCGATAGCGAGGTTAGCATGAAAACTTTATCGCAACTATTTTCAATCATTTCGTTACTCGCGGGCGGATCAGTGGTGGCTAATAATGGCTATGCTGCACTTCTTGGCAATTTTACCGCGCGGCGGGTAATACACCCGCCGCCATCCAGTCGACAGTAACCGATAATGCCGAATTTGGGTTTGTGGGATCCGTGTTCGATCATTCCGAAGTGGCAAGAGTGTTGGTAACGCTCGGCGGACCTGGAGATCCCTTGAGTTCCGGTCGGAATTGTCATGGATGATTTCATCTTTGGAGAGCCTCAGCGGATTCCAGAGCCCGGAACACTCGCGCTTATGCTCGTAGCGGGCGCAGGCTTTTTTATGCGGCGGAGAGTGTGGCAGTCCGTGCATATCAGCAAATCGTAAAACGTTACTGAAGCTTTAATTACACGGCCGCCACCCAGGCTCCGGTCGGAGCCTGGGTGGCGGCATGCTCATTTGACGCTTGCCGAGGATATGCGTTGACCAGTTATTTTCGCGCGTTCACCGGGGTCATGCGAGTTCCGTGTTTCATAAATGTTAATGCGAACTGATTTCATTTTTCTTCATGCGTATACAAGAAGAATTTATTTGAGTTATTTGAGGTTTATGTGTGTCTCCGTACATAAAAAAAGAATATCGCCAACTAACATAAGATACATCCTGTGTTTCTCCCGGTGACAGAGATGGTGTTCCCGAAGCGGGGTTCCGGGCCGCGTGCCAAGTCAGGCAATCAAAGCCATGAAAATAGCTAATCTCAAGCCTTGATAGACAGTTGGCTAATTTTCATTTTTTTATATTTTTTCATTTATTTACAGGAGCTTATCATGAAAAAATTTTCGATCTCAAGAAACAAAGTTGTCCAGTCGATGACCATTACAGCATTCGCTATCAGTCTGAGTGCGGCCGGAGCGCTATTTGCTCAAGGCGGTATGACGGGGCAGCAAGGACAGGAACAAAGCGGTATGTCAGGGCAGGGTGGCTCAACCCCAGGCGCACATCCGGCCAAGCCCTATGAAAAAGGCCAAGGTCAGGGATCCGACAAGAAAGGAATGAAGAAAGATACCGATATGGATCCGCGCGGAGATATCAAACCCCGGTCCGGAGCGGGCAGCGGTCACGGGGGCGCATCAGGCGGCGGTACAGGAACTGGCGGCGGAAGCGGCTCCAGCTCTGGTGGCAGTTCGGGCACCGGTGGTGGAGGCGGTTACTGAAACGGAAATGGCAGGGGTTCCGGGCGGCCGTAATGGGGAGGCGGGGACTCGTGGGCGTGTGACATTGGTTAATTTCCAACAAAGGTACGTAAAGTCCCACAGGATTTGAGACGTCGGGCGCCATTCACGCAGCCTTCCAGGGACGAGCCAGCACCGGTCTACGGCGCGTTTGTGATGCTTCCAGCAGTCTTCGAACAGATGTGCGAGCAATCTTCAG
Organism: Nitrosospira sp.; assembly: GCA_039928555.1. Taxonomy (GTDB): domain Bacteria; phylum Pseudomonadota; class Gammaproteobacteria; order Burkholderiales; family Nitrosomonadaceae; genus Nitrosospira. Next base: position 1,508 of record JBDSSX010000292.1, read on the forward strand.
CCGTTTAGCAATCTCCCGTTTGCTGGTGCGGCGGCGTGCAGCCGCCTAATCTCCGGTAGATACTTCAGTGAATTGTGATTGGACGGCCACGCTTCACCCGCGCTGTGTCCGTTGGCAGCCCACGGGAGTTTTTGAACGCCGAAAAGGAGGATGAGAAGCTCGCCGAGGCCTGCAAGCGCCTCATCAAGAATTGCATTGTCTGCTGGAATTACCTGTATCTGTCGCAACAGTTCGCCGCCATCGACGACCCCGCCAAACGCGAGGAACTCATCCAGGCGCTGCGGCACGGCTCCGCCGCTTCCTGGCGCCATGTGAACCTGCTGGGGGAGTATGATTTCTCCGACGAGCGGCTCAAGGATTCTGTCGGTATCAAGCCTCCAAAATTGATCGACTAACTCACCTGGAATTTTGGGAGTTCATGATACCTGGTTTTCTTCCGCTGCTCAGTTGGTTACGCAAACTCCTGTGGGACTTTACGTACCTTTGTTGGAATTTGACCACATTGCCAAATTGGAGCTCAAGCGTAGCAAGCTAATGATCCGTCGAGCAGATGGCAATGAATTTGAAACTACAGTTATCCATACTGAAAACAAACAGTTTCCTGCATCCCCCTGATCATCTATCTCCTGCTAGCGTACAATTTTTACCGTTTCGTGAGCTGACCCCTAAAAGCAAACATTCGTAAGCTGCGATAGGTTTTATTTTCAGCGAGGGCCTATGGCATGTTGCACAAGTTCTATCAATCCTGCACACTATATGCGTGCTATTAACATTGATTGATAAAGGAGCGCGCCATGCACAGCATGACACTAGAGCAGCTACGCGCCACGGCCCGCGCCGGCGGCGTGACGAGTGTAACCGTGAAAGGGCAGGGTGGCGGCTTTTTCGTTGAAATCGCCACCCGCAGCGGCCAAGACGCCTTTCTGGTGAAGGCCCGTAGCACCGAGCCGCGCCGTTTTGGTAATCCTACTTCCGCGCTGATCGTGTTGCGCGACGTGGGCATTGCCGTTGCGCAGCTTGACGCCACCAACTGGAACCCCGACCAAAAGGACATGACCCGCAGCCGGCAAAACCGCGCCGAGGCCATGCGCGGAGCGCACGAAGCCGCCGCCTATAATAACTGGCTCGCCAGCGAGATTCAGGCATCGATTGACGACCCGCGCCCGAACCTTTCGCATGATGAAGTCATGGCCGAAATGGATGCCGACATTGCCGCCTTGCCGGCCATCAAGAAAAAACGCACATGACAGCCAAGCCCTACCGCATTGAATGGCGGCCAATGGCACGTGAGGACTTGCGTGCAATCATCCGCTACATCGGCAAGGGCAACCCGACGCGCGCCAAGAGCTTCTGCCAGGAGCTGCGCGACAAGACCAAACCGCTTGCACAGGATTCCGAGCTTGGCCGCAAGGGGCGGCCGGGCTTGCCCGACCGGCTGCGCGAACTGGTCGTGCATCCGAACTACATCGTTTTTTATCATGTGCTGGCCGAGGCCCGCACCGTCGAGATTTTGAGAGTGAAGCACGCGGCGCAACAAACGCCGTGATTACCAGCGCGCTAACGCCGGTGTTTGCAGGAGTGGCGAAAATTCCTATTTACGTTTCCTGCTCTAGCGGCAATAGCTCATCCACGAGTGCCTTATGCTTCATCCATCGCTCTCGAATGGACGGGCTGAGTTTTATTGATTGATCGGACAAAGTGTTGAGCGCAAGTCTCATGCGTTCCGGTGAATCCAGAACCCGCCGTCGCTCTTCCTCCGGAAGGTGTGCGAAAACCTTATTCACGATGGGACGCAATTCCTCCATCAGTCGAAGCCCTTCGTAATGGTTCGGTCGCTACGTGAGCATATTTCAACCTGCGTGGGGAATTCGATTTCTCGGACGAGCGGATGGTCGATTCGATGGGTTTGACACCTTCCAAAAACCCGGACTTGGAATTGGGCTAAAGTTGGGAGATTAAAAACCAGCGTAAAATGGCGCTGGCGGCGGATTTACGCGAAATCCTATGCAACTTTATTGTCGTTTGTTTAAACGCACTAACTTGTTAGCATGTTTCTGGTTGACCAATAACTGTTGAGTATCAATCCACCTCAGGAGGTTACATGGATGATTTCGAGATCTTACCTTGGCTGATAGCAGCCGCAATTTTTATCGTCGTGCCATTTTGGAGAATTTTCGCCCGGGCGGGTTTCAAGCCCGCATTTTCACTACTCGCACTAATCCCCGGCGGTATTCTGATACTCCTGTGGGTAATGGCGTTTGCGAAGTGGCCCGCATACACGGAAACGAAAGAGAAGACAGAATAATGGAAATTGCAGCTCGGTCTATTTACACCCCATTTGCCACTATTTAACATAATATACATTATAAGCAAATTAAGATTGGCTATCGGGTGATGATCTCGGTTTCTCCAGCGAATGTTAAATTTTTTGCGTGAGAGGTGTGAGCGCTTCAGCCGGTTAAAATCTTAGCGGGTAAGAAAAAATTTAATGTTATGTGTGGCTGCGTACAGAAGCAATAGACTAATTGTAGGAAAATTAATGCTGGTATCTGCTTTTTTCTCCCTCTTGTAGTGGATGCCACTGGCCCGGCACAGGCCAACTACTCCTTGCCGGGCCTTTTTACGTCCACCGCCGATAAACCCGAATTCCTCCAGGTACTATTCTCTGTTTTTGCGGGAGATGGCTGCGTTGGTTGCAATGACTTGTGGAATGGGCTATTCCGCGAATTGCGCCTTGCCGCACCTTAAACCATACGTCCCACAACCGGATTCAGGCTTAGTGGCTCATTATCAAGTCTGTATTAATTTGCCGGGGATTTTTACATTCGATATTAAATATTTCTCCTCGTAAAATATTTTCTTTGTTTTTTCAATGCCTTAATAAATTTTTTAATTCTGGCTTGATTATTGCTTTATAAAGTTTAAGAATTAAAACATTCTTGACGAAGAATGACATAGAGCCGACTTTAATAAGGAATAATAATGCGCACAACAATCGGGATCTTGATTTTAATGAGTGTTTTGACAGCAGGAGGGACGCAAGCAGGGGAAAAAAACAAGGGTCACTCGGACCAGACAAATGACAATGCCGCTGGTAAGGAGTGGGATCCAACATGGGGCAATGCGTCGGGTAAAAAACCAGATCATCCATCTAATAAAGCGCATCAGAAGACCGCTGGCAAGGAATGGACTCCGCCGCCGGGGCGCCTCCCTGATTCCATCGTTACCGACCTTAAGTTTGACAGTGATCGCCAAAAACATCAGGATCAAATGCCCGGGCGATTCAATAATGTAAGCACAGTGCCTGAGCCGGGCAGCCTCATACTTGTTGGTATTGGTTTGATCGGTCTACTTGCGGCACGCAATCGCAAGAAGTGAAAAGATCGAAGTATGCTGATTGAAATCGGGGATTTCGACGAAATTTCATGTCAATACTTTGACATCCGAAGGCAAGAATTCATTTAAACGCGGTTTTTCAATACCGTACCCCTGGGCATAATCCACGCCAATCCGGCGCAAGGCGTCCAGAATGGCATCATTCTCCACAAACTCCGCGATAGTCTTGATATTCATGACATGGCCTATGGAATTGATGGCTTCGACCATTGCCTGGTCAATGGGATCATTCATCATGTCCTTTACGAACTCACCATCGATTTTCAAATAGTCGACGGGTAAACGCTTGAGATAACTAAAGGAGGACATCCCGCTGCCAAAATCATCGAGAGAAAAACGACACCCAAGGTCTTTTAATTTATCCATCAATACCACTGCCTGAGTCAGGTTGGCGATTGCCGAGGTTTCCGTAATTTCGAAACAAATCCCGCCAGGCGGAACCTTGTACAGATCGAACTGCTCCGTCACGAATTCATAAAACTTTTCATCGCAGATTGATGCGCCGGAAAGATTGATAGAACAAGTGCCGACAGGACCGCCCGCCGGATGACGTCCCTCATATTGCGCAAAAGCGGTGGTAATTACCCAGCGATCGAGTTGATGCATCAAGCCATAACGCTCAGCTGCCGGGATAAAAGCCATCGGCGGTATCAGGGTTCCATCCTCGTCGTGCATGCGCAATAGTAATTCGTAGTGATCGCCGTCTTCAAAGCTATTCATCAACGGCAATATTTTTTGCGAGTACAGGACGAATCGCTCCTCTTCCAGCCCCTTCTGAATACGCCCAACCCATCCCATCTCACCACGACGTTGCGCGAGCCCCGTGTCTTCCGCCGTATAGATTTGTACTCGATTTCGCCCCTTGTCCTTGGCAAGATAGCAAGCTGCATCCGCCATGCGCAGAATATCGGCGAGCGTCTCCTTCCCATCGCTGAAGGTGACCAGTCCGAGACTTAACCCTAGCTGAAACACTTTCTCCTTCCAGACGAAACGAAACTCATGCACCGTCTGTCGCAATAGATCCGCGACACCCAGTGCAGGTCCCGTCGAGCAACTTTCCAGCAAGACGCCAAATTCATCCCCGCCGAGGCGAGCCAGGGTATCGTTTCTGCGAAGCTTGGTTCGCAGAACGCTGGTCAGTTGTCTTAATAATTCGTCGCCGGCCACGTGGCCACAGGTATCGTTCACGATCTTGAACTGATCGAGATCGAGATACAGTAACGTATGCTGCTTGGCCTCCTGTTTGCCCGTCACCAACGCGTGCTCCAACCGCAGTTCGAACTCGCGCCGGTTAATGAGTCCGGTCAATGCATCATGGGATGCCTGATAAGTCATCTGCGTCGCCATCTTTTGCGCATGGGAAACATCATGAAATACCAGAACGGCACCTATGATTTCGCCATGTTGATTCAGTATCGGCGCAGCCGAATCTTCAATAGGAAAAGTCTTGCCGCTGCGTTGTATCAGGACCGTATCAACAGCCAGACCCAAGGGTTGTTTTTCCAGAAGAACACGTTCAATTGGGTTGGGAGCAGGATCACGGGTTTGCGCATTGACGATGTGAAATACATCGCGCAGGGGGAGACCATTCGCTTCCCTTGAAGTCCAGCCGGTTATGGTTTCAGCGACTGGATTAAGATAAGTCACTTTGCCGGAGATATCCGTCGTGATAACGGCATCACCAATACAGCTCAGTGTAACGCGCAAGCGTTCCTTTTCTTCAAAGAGCGCCTGTTCGGCA
>JBDSSX010000293.1:0-1610 GCA_039928555.1 Nitrosospira sp.
TCAATACGCTTGGCGGCCTCAGTCGCCATTTCCCCCTGCTCGCTGGCCCTGCTGATCAGCGATCGCTGCATCCGGCTCAGTAACAACTTAATGACTGACAACAATATCCACGCCGCAAAACTGATAAGCAGGATTCGCAGTGTTGCAAACATCAGCATTTGCCAGTTGAATTGATCAAAAAACCGGGCGATTAGATCCATTTGTCCCTCCTGATTTATCAGTCTGCTGAATTCCTCCGTACCCCTGTGGCTTGAAGCACGATGAAACTTTTGAATAAGTCCTCCGCGGCGAGCGTTGCTGATTGGCGGACCTCAAAATAACTTGGCGGCCGCGGCATCTACCAGTCAAACAGACGTGCACACTTTCGAAAAGAACTGGCGGCAGGTTGCCTGGATTAGCGGAGGATGAGGAAGATATAATCGCATTATCCAACATAAAGACTTTCATCTATGTGCGCTAGGTAACGAAGCCGGAACACGCTCTTTGGTAAACTGAGGGCCATTAAACTTTCAGCAGGAGTATTCCCATGGATAACGATCTTTTTCTGTTCCCGATTACGGGATGGGAAATAAAAACAGCGCCTGCTAACGGGGTTCTTTCTGTGCGCTTCCCGTTTCTATCTCACGAGCAGCAGAAACTCTCCGAAGCCGACCCCGGCAGGCCCTACGTGATGCACGCGGAGCAGGCCCGAGAGCTGCGGGACGCGCTATCGAGAGCCATCACGCGGATCGAAAATCAGGAGTTCGCTGCGGGCGAACCCTCGGCGGTGCCAGATGGTCTGTTCATCTATTGATGACATAGCCGCCTTTGCGTGGGGCTCCCGCGTGCAGCTCGAAATTTTAGCCGCATTCCACATTTATTTGGTTCTTCCGGAAGGCCATGGCCGTTACCAGCTCACCTTTTGCTACCCTTATCTGAAAGAGTATGCGGTACGGTACAGCATATCCGTGATGAGATCGAAACCTTATCCAGCAGCAATTGGCGGATCTTGACATCAGGCAAGCATGTTTGCGCCATTGTGTTTGAGGCGGATGTTGAACCGAGACAGTTGATATGCACCCTTGGGAATTACGGAAGCGACGACTTTCAATTTCTCCTGACAGAAATTGCTGTGGCTTTGTCGGGATATTTACCTTCCGATGTCCGGCAATGGGTGGACAGCCGCTTTCCACGAACTTTGAACCTTTTCTGAACAGGAATAGCCTGCGTAGTTCACACACCCGGCAGTCCGCACCGATCGTCATCGCGAGATCGAACTGAACATTCCTTGTCCACGCAGATTCCGCATCGTTGCGTCTTGCCCCGCACCCAAAAACCGTACACTCCACCCCGCCCAACTACCGGATTTAGGTTAAATGACGTGACGCCCGAAACCCCAACCAACCGGCTCGACCGGCCAGTCGACGAGGCATACGATCACGTACTGGGTCCGCCCGATGCCGAGATCACACTGGTCGAATACGGCAGCTACGCGGACCCGTCCTCCCGCGCCGCCCATGAGCGCGTTGCTGAAATGCGCAATCGCTTCGGTCACCGCTTGCGCTACGTATTCCGCCATCGGCCGCTACCCGGCAGCGATATCGCCCGCCGCGCTGCCGAGCTGGTGGAAT
>JBDSSX010000294.1:0-5255 GCA_039928555.1 Nitrosospira sp.
CTGGAAACGGGCGTTTATCGAGGGGCTGGCGAAAGCGGCGCGCCAGGAATGTAACCAGCGGGAAGCCGCACGTAGCGCGCTGGTCGCCTATATGGAACCGGAACGTCAGCTTTTGCTGGCCGCCGGGCACTATCTGGCCGGGCAGGGGGCGCTGGCGCAGGAAGCGGATATTTTTCAGCTCATGCTTTCCGAAATATTGCGCGCGCTAAATGGTGATATTCCGGCAGTTGGTGTGAGAGCGCGCGTGGCCGGGCGGAACAGGTTATTCGAACAATGGTCGCGGGAAATAGCGCCGGGTGTTCTGGTTGAAGCATCAAAGCATTCGACGCCGGGTTGGCAGGCGCAAGACGCCGTTGCACCAGAAAATGATTCACCTCGCTACCAGGGCATACCCACCGGCACAGGCCGCGCCAGAGGTAAAGCTTGCCTTCTGCACCACCCGTCCGAAGGTTACAAGTTGCAGCCAGGCGATATTCTCGTTGCTCCCTCCACCGATCCCGGCTGGACACCACTTTTCCTCAGTGCGGGCGGATTGGTGGTGGAGACGGGAGGTTATTTGTCGCACGGCGCGATCGTCGCCCGCGAATTCGGTATTCCGGCAGTGGTTAACCTGCCCGGGATACTCGCCAGACTTAAAGACGGGGACATGGTGGAAGTTGACGGTATGAGCGGCGTGGTGACATTGCTTGAGCAGTAGAGGTGACCGCCAGCGAAAGGAGTCTGGCTGGGGTAGTGCGAGGTGTGGAAATAATTTTAGTTCCCCGTTGTGTCGATATCAGCGTTCCGCAAACGACTAGCCGATAGTATGGTCATTCATATTTATTACTATCCCGACTGGAGAAAACGCCATGCCAAATACTCAAAAGATCACCCCTTGTTTATGGTTCGATAATCAGGCTGAAGAAGCGGTTGAGTTTTATATCGGTATTTTTCGGAATTCAAGGATTTTGAACATTTCCCGCTATGGAGAAGCGGGACGTGAGATGCACGGAAAACCAGCGGGATCAGTAATGGTCATCGCATTTGAACTTGACGGACAGGCATTCACCGCGCTTAACGGCGGCCCAACGTTCAAGTTCAACGAGGCCATCTCGTTTCAGGTCGATTGTGAAACCAAGGAAGAAGTGGATCACTACTGGGAGAAACTATCTGAAGGCGGAGACGAAAAAGCACAGCAGTGCGGTTGGCTGAAGGACAAATATGGTGCGTCCTGGCAAATAATTCCCAGTGTTTTGCCTAAAATGATGAGTGATCCCGACCCGGAAAAGTCGGGAAGGGTTATGGAGGCGATGCTCCGTATGAAGAAGATCGATATCGATGAATTAGCGCGGGCATATGCCGGATAGCTTTTGCGCGTTATCCATGGCGTGTTTCACTTGGTCTGGAAACAGGTATTTTCCGATAGACTTGTCGTTTTCAGAAATCGACTGAGAAGTGGTGCCGGGAATTCGAATCTCGCAGTCCGCACTTTACGGTTCTCGCCAGGCTCGGATATTGGTAAATAATTTGCGCGTGGTGGAAAATTACGCGCGAGTCTGATAGCCTGACTATATGAATGAAATAATGCGACCAGATCTAATTCCTCCAGACGGGCACAAGAGGGTGCTGCTGCATTCGTGCTGTGCGCCTTGTTCGGGAGAGGTCATGGAGGCCATGCTGGCCTCCAATATCGACTACACGATTTTCTTCTACAACCCGAACATACATCCCGAGCGAGAATACCTTCTCCGGAAGGACGAGAATGTCCGATTTGCGGAAAAGCATGGGATCGAATTTATCGACGCCGACTACGACAAGGAGAGCTGGTTCGCCCGCGCCAAAGGCATGGAATGGGAGCCCGAACGCGGCATTCGATGCACAATGTGCTTCGACATGCGTTTTGAGCGTACGGCGTTGTACGCGTTCGAGAATGGCTTCCCTGTGATGACGAGCTCGCTCGGTATCTCGCGCTGGAAGAACATGGAGCAAATCAACGATTGCGGCCGTCGCGCCGCGGGACGTTATGATGGACTGACCTATTGGGATTTCAATTGGAGAAAAGGCGGCGGATCGGCGCGCATGATTGAAATCAGCAAGCGCGAAGAGTTCTACCAGCAAGAATATTGCGGCTGCGTCTATTCCCTGCGCGATACCAATCGGCACCGGCGAGGTCAGGGCCGCCCGCTGATCGAGCTTGGCACCCAGTTCTATCGATCCTCCGCTGCCGAGGAAGAAGAGCCACCGAAGTAGCTATCTTTCGCAATACATCCGGCCCCCGTTGGCCTGCACCAGGCTGCGTTCACTGGTATCTGAGAACGGTATTCAACCAACCAACGCGAAAAAACGGTAAGAACCGCAATATTCGTCAACGGACACAGGATGTCCGATTGAATTCCGGCAGGCTCGGGATAGCGCATCCTCAAGTGCATATTACCGGCAAAATTCGGACACCATCTGTTCAGCCTGCATTCGCCAGGCTTTCTTACGCTCGACAGCAACAAAATTATCGCAATGATCGGTTTCCCGGTCATCCTCTTGTGGTGGCTAAACGTTAGAGGGGGGAGGGCTGTCGTGGGAGAATAAGTCACATGGAAATAGTTAACCCGGATGTTTCATAAATTGACGCGCGTCCTCGCTGGTCTTTTGTTCGTATGGAAATTTTGTTCAGTCGGGCGTATGAATAACTACGCCACTCCTTCACAAAATTCCCCTACAAAACAAAATCCTGCGCGATCATCACGCGAATTTATGAAACATCCGGGTTAGACCTTTCCTGACGCACCGCCTTCAGGGGGTGGTTTACGCTGTCTCGCAATATGCGCTGCCTTGACGTTGATATGGTTTGTGGAAAGGAAATTTTATTTCATGAAAAAAACTCGAACATGAAACGCTCGCTGCTTGCTTCAATGACAATATGGCTGGCATTCATTGCTGTGGCGCCTGCATTTGCTGACAATGCCGTCAAACTCAGGATATTGGTCATCACGACAGGTGAGGTAGCGGAAGATCTGGGGCTCGCCTACATCAAGCCTGTCCTTGAGCAAATGGGAGTGAGATACGAGATATTGAATGCCGGCACACAGGATTTAACGGCTGCAATGCTCGCCTCCACTTCGGCTGGAACCGGCTGCGGAGCTGAGGATACGGGCTGTGTAGGTAACTATAACGGCATCATCCTGACGGACGCTGATCTGATTCCAGGCTTCACGCCAGCGGAATGGGACATCCTGCACGATTACCAGAAAGGCTTTGGCGTCCGCCAGGCGGTGCTGTCAGGATGGCCGGGCACTTATCGGGACCCGAATCCTCCTTATGGCGTCTACCTGGATTATGGCCTGGTCTATTCGTCCAGCTCAACCGATTACGTCGCCCAGTGGACAGTGCCTGGCGCATACAGCAAGGAAGTTTTTGAGTATGTGAACCGGGCTAATCCACTTCCAATTACGGACTTTGCCTTCGCCGCCAATCCTCGAAATGATACTAGCGGCCTGCGGGATGGTTCTGTGCCAAGCGTTGAGCCGCTACTGAGAACGCAGAATGGCGAAGCGCTGGTATCGATCGTACGCTACATGATGCCTTCCCGGACAGCACCGGTACGTGAGGTGATGATTTCGACGATTACTCATGCCCCATTCCTCGTCCATTCAAATGTCCTTGCCTACGAGTTCGTCAACTGGGTAACGCAAGGGGTATTCATTGGGGCGCGCCATATTCATATGGCAGCCCATTCGGACGATTTGTTTCTTGCCAACAATCTATGGGATCCCGCTCTCAAGAGAAATAATCCTGCCAATACTTATCGGTTGAAAGGTGATGACATTAACAATGCAGTGAGCAAACAGACCGCCTTTCGCGCCGCGCATCCGGCAGCCGGGGCTTTCAAGCTGGATTTTGCATTCAACGGTTCCGGGGCGGTGGTAGATCCAGAGGCAGTAACATTGGCTGCAAACTTGACGGAAGACTTGGTGGCGGCGGTGGTTGCCAACAAAGCGCATTTCCGCTTCATCAACCACACTTATACGCATGCAGACATGCATAAGGCGCCGGTTACGGCTGATACCCGTTGTGATTACTCCGCCTTTACTACGGTTGAGGCCATCCAGGCGGAAATTACCAGGAACCGGCAAGTCTGGGGGCTGCTGGGTCTTCCAGAGGAAAGTCAAAACAACCGGGTGCTCGTAAGTGGCAAACACTCTGGCCTGAAAGACCCCAAGTGCACCGATGATGCTGTTTTGCATCCGGCGATGTTCAACGTTCAAGCTGACGACGTGCCATTTGATGAGGGCGGGGCCAATCCGCTGTTTCTTCAGGCCGCCGCCAAGGCTGGCGTGGACTATCTTGCCTTCGACTCATCGCAACGGGCTCAGAACGTTGAACGGTATATCACTCAGTACGATGATGGCAGCCAGATGGATCGGCTTGCGTTGCCACGCTGGCCCGCCAATATTTTCTATAATGTGACGAATCCATTCCAGTTGGAAGATGAATACAACTATCTGTTTCACGGGCGATTTGTAAGTACCGGGCAAAATCCATGTGAAATACCGGAAGCGCTTTGCACCCCCCGGAATTATGCGGAGATTCTCGTGGTTGAAGCTGATAACGCATTGCGGCACATGCTGACCTTTAATAGGTGGCCACATTTTTTCCATCAGGCGAACCTGGCCAAATATGATGAGAGCGGTAATACCCTCCAATTTGACTGGTTGAATGCGGTCTTCACAGAATACGAGCGGTTGTTTAACTTACCGGTCAAGAACTATCCCTATTATCTGATTGGCGACTATACCCAGGAAAGTCTCAACACCCAATCCGCGACTATTCAAGCGACGTGGAATCGCACGGCCAATCAAGTCATTTTGTCCGCGGACAAAGCTTTACCCAATCTTCTTGTTACAGGTCTCTCGGGCGGAGACCTGTATGGCGGCCAGTATATCGCCCGGATTCCTGTAAATACGAGCACTGCGGTATTTCCAGTCGACCGGGCGTTGACCCAGTGAGTGTTCGCTGCTTCCCAAATCTTTTGGTAAAGCGTGAACGATAAGGAGGGTTTTTAAATGATACAGCGCATCCATTCGACCAAGGCCGCCCTTGCCCTGCTGATTGTTGCCATGACAGTGACGACTGGCGCCGGAGCTTCGGAGCTGGTATATGCGGCCACAAAAGAAGCTGCGAGGTTGGCACCGGACAAAGAAAAGGCTAATGAGATACTTCAACAAGCCAATGACGAGAAAACCAGAAAGAAGATACGAAAGGAAAATGACGAGAAGTCAAAG
>JBDSSX010000295.1:0-13264 GCA_039928555.1 Nitrosospira sp.
TCCGAGAGGCGATTGCCTGCAACGGCGTCATGGGCAGCCGCAAAAGTCCGGTTTGCGGGAAGATGATCATTGCCTCGGAGGAGGAGGTTTATCTGGCGTTGGTGGCAGAGGGCGTGCCGGTACCCTCGCCGCCAGGGGCAATGGTCCTGGTTCTGCTGGCCCCGGTCCTGGTGGTTCCGGTAGTCCCGGTGGTCCCGGTGGTCCCGGTGGTCCCGGTGGTTCCGGTGGTTCCGGTAGTCCTGGTGGTCCCGGTCCCGTTGGTCCTGGTCCTATTGATCCTGATCCCGTTGATCCTCCCAGTACCATTCCCGGTGAAGTGGTTACTGTTCCAGAGCCGACGACCCTAGTACTTCTCTGCCTCGGCTTCGCGAGCATGTTTGCCATGCGCAGTCGCAGGAAAATACCTGGGCGAGTAAATCATCCTGGTAGGATTCATAGCGGAAGTGTCAAAGGAACTTCGGAATGAGTTATTGCAAGGTACTGGCAGCCTGTCGGACTCAGGTTTAAAGGATATTGCCCGCAAGAGTCAGGTTGAGCACCGGGCCCGACTGGATTTCGCCGCTTTTAGTCAATAGAATAGCTATTGGCCTTCGAAATCGTCAAAATCTGTCTTTATCCAGTCACTTTCTCGCTTCGATCTTCAAGTCCGGCAGGCTGCTGGCAGCGACATCACATACTCCTCTTTGCGGGGAGGGCGTTTTTTTCTGACGAGCGGAGCGGTGTTCTGTCGAACGGGGTATGCTTGAGTATGAGTTTCTGGCCGATCAGGAGCCGTTCGGTACCGTCATTCCATGCCTTTATTTGCGCCACAGTGACCCCATAACGCTGGGCAATGCTGGATAGCGCATCCCCCTTCTTGACGGCGTAAACGAAGTCGCGCTGGAGCATTCTCGGTGTAACAGGTTTGTCGTTCATGATGGAAATATCCGCACCATCGGCGTGTTTGTTAAGCGGTACCAGTAAAGTCTGTCCCAGCATAATTCTGCCATGTCCGTGAATGTCGTTGATTTGTTTTAGCTGCTGCACGCTGATGCCGTACCGTGAAGAAATTTTTTCCGCGGTTTCTCCCCTTTTTGCCTGATAGGCTTGCCACGATACCAGGGGCTTATCATGATTTCTCAGGTTCTCGGTAAAAATTTCCACTTTATCCACCGGGAGTAGCAGGACACGAGGTTTATTGACATTGATGACGGGCCGATTGTGGGCGGGATTAAGTGCGTTGAACTCGTCTACGGAAATATCCGCAAGCTCTGCCGCAAGTTTTATGTCCATATGGCGAGTTGCCGCGACGGCCTCAAAATAGGGTTGGTTGGGCACGGATTCAAGCTCGATGCCGAAGGCTGCCGGATTGGAGATGATGTTTTTTATCGCGATCAACTTGGGAACATAGCTCTGGGTTTCGGGTGGCAGGGTGAGATTGCGAAAATCCGCTGGCAGCCCATTGTCGCGGTTTTTCATGAGTGAGCGCCCCACTGCGCCCTCGCCCCAGTTGTATGAAGCCAGTGCGAGCTCCCAGTCGCCAAACATGCTATAGAGGTTTTGTAAATAATCCAGCGCGGCGCGGGTGGCTGCGACAATATCCCGCCGGTCATCGTGCCACCAGTTCTGGCTTAATCCGTAGTTCTTGCCGGTGGATGGAATAAACTGCCAAATGCCCGAGGCATGGCTGCGAGAATAAGCCTTGGGGTTGAAAGCGCTTTCAATAATAGGCAGCAGCGCGATCTCTGCGGGCATGCGGCGGCGCTCTACCTCTTCAACAATATGAAACAGATAACGCTTGCTGCGTTCGATAATGCGTTTCACGTATTCGGGGCGGTTGACGTAAAAATTCTCACCATTACGCACCTCCTCGCTATCCATTTCAGCCATGGCGAAGCCGCTACGTATACGTTCCCATAGATCGACTGGAGACGCGGGTAGCTCAGCGGCGGAATCGTCCGTTTTGTCCGAGTCTTCGGAGGGCGCGCCAACTTTGCCTTCAGCGACGGAAGCATCATCGGATTTTTCGTGTACGTCCGCCGGCACGGATTGAGAAATGGGTTGCTCAGCAGGTTTCGTCGCGTGTGCTGTGAAATTTACAGTTATCAGCCCCAGGCTGACCATCAGGACTACCGTCGATTGTTGTATTCGCATGCGTCCGGCTAGTGACATGGCCATCCTGTAAGATTTGTAACCTTGAATGTGGCGTGCGCTGATTTTCAAAAAATTGGTGCGACCGAGGTGGATTTTCCGCCAGCGTGAGAGCAAGAATAAACGAGAAATGCTTATCATCCTAAATCTGGCAGTTGACTGCTCATATTTCATTTTAATATTGTGATTCACAAAGATTTTTTGCTTAACGTGATCTTCACCTTTTTGGTGAGTTCGCTACAGAGTGGATTGAACGGTTTTTGCGGCACAGGGCTGCGTTGCAACTCCTTGGAATGGAATAACCATTCCGCGTCGTTGCGCCTTGCCCTGCACCCCAAAAACCGCTCACTCCACCCTGTCCAACTGCCGGATTTAGGATCATCGCTCCACGGAAAACTCATCCCCGTGTTGTAGACTGACCCTCAAATTTACTCAGCTCCACTACCGGTAAAGGTTTCCATCCCGATTTGCGGTGTTCCACGACGACATTGGTGAAGATGCCGCCACGTACGAAAAATTTGGCGGTGAGGCGCAGGTATCTTGGCTTCAAGACGGCGGTCAGGTCATCGACAATGTGGTTCGTGACAGCTTCATGGAATGCGCTCTCGTTACGGTAAGACCAGATATAAAGTTTAAGACTCTTAAGCTCAACGCACTTTTTATCCGGGATGTAGTCGAGGATCAGGGTGGCAAAATCCGGTTGCCCCGTTTTTGGACAGAGGCAGGTAAACTCTGGAATTTCCATGTGGATATGGTAATCCCGAGCCGGTGTGGGGTTGGGGAAGATTTCCAGTTCTTTTGTGGGACGACTGGGCATTCTCTTATCTCGGTCAAATCGGTTAGAATGGTCTTCTCCCGGATGGATCTTTCAGGAGTAACATTAAGGTTTTACTGTGGAGCTACGTAATTATAACTGGTTGCGAACCATAAGCCTAAACTTGGGGGTTGACTGCTCATTTTTCACTCATTTTTCAAGCTTGGCGCCATGATTCCCAATGATTTTTTGCCCCAATGGATCTTCACTTTTTTGGTGAATTCGCTACAACTGCCGGATTTAGGTTAAATTGCGTCTCTCCCATATCAAACTCGCCGGTTTCAAGTCCTTTGTTGATCCCACTGAAATTTCTGTTCCCGGTGATCTGGTCGGCGTTGTGGGCCCCAATGGCTGCGGCAAATCCAATGTGATCGACGCGGTGCGCTGGGTTCTGGGCGAATCACGGGCATCTGCGTTACGCGGCGAATCCATGCAAGACGTGATTTTCAACGGTTCCGCCAATCGTAAACCGGTGGGACGCGCCAGCGTGGAGCTGATGTTTGACAATAATCTTGGTAAGGCGGCGGGGCAGTGGTCGAGTTATGCGGAGATTTGTATCAAGCGGGTGTTGCAGCGGGATGGCGAATCAACCTACCACATCAATAATATTCATGTGCGCCGCCGTGACATTGCCGATATTTTTCTCGGCACCGGCATTGGCGGGCGTGGCTACGCCATCATCGAGCAGGGTATGATCTCGCGCATCATTGAGGCAAAGCCTGAGGAGTTGCGTGTATTTCTTGAGGAGGCCGCCGGGATATCGAAATACCGCGAGCGTCGCCGTGAGACGGAATTGCGTCTCACCGATACGCGCGAAAACCTTTTGCGGATGAGCGATATTAGCCAGGAACTGCAAAAGCAGTTACTGCGTCTGGAAGAACAGGCCAGGATTGCCTGGCAGTTTAAGGATATGAAAGCCCAGTTGCACACGGCCCAGAATCTTTTGTGGTGGGCCCGCAAACAGGAAGCCGCCATGCAGCGTACCACCGCGGAAAAAGAGTTCCAGTCTCTGCAAACGGCTCTCGAATTCGAAACCGCGAACCTGCGTGACGCGGAAAAGCGCCTGGAAGACAGGCGTGCTCAGCATTATGCCATTGGTGACAGCCTGCACCAGGCCCAGGGTGAGCTTTACGCCGTCAACGCTGAAGTGGCGCATATTGAGCAGCAGATACGGCACTTGCGCGAGAGTCATCAGCGTATGGAGCAACAAATCACGACGGTCAGGAACCAGCTTGAACACCACGAAAAGCAGGTGGAGGATGCAGGTGACAGCTTAAACCATTGGAGCGGGGAGCTCGAACACGCACGCCTGACTCGCGAGGCCGGCAAGCAAAAGGCCGAGACGGAAAATGAGAAATTGCCGCTGGCAGACTCCGCTTTTCGCTTGTGCCAGGAAAAATTGGCCGAAACACAGCGCAGCCTGCTCCTGGTTGAACAGGCTGGGCAGTTGGAAGGAAGTCATCGTGCTTATGCCGAAAAATCCTTCCAGCAACTTGAAGCACGCCGTGTACGGCTGCTGGCGGAGCGAGATGCTCTGCTTCAACCAGATATTGAAGAGTTGTCCCATTTACACAGGGAAACAGAGGACACCGCAACGGGCCTGAAACAGAAACAGGAAGTGCTTGCACAAACTGAAAACCTGCTGCTGGCCGCGGACGAAGTCCAACGTGAATTGGCACGGAAAGTGCAGGTGTTGGAGCAACAGATTACTCAGACGGAAGCCCGGTTCAACGCCTTGCAGCGCTTGCAGCATCGGCTCGAAGGTAGCCAGGGATTAAATGCGTGGCTTGTCAAGCATCAGCTGGACACAGTGCCGCGTTTGTGGCAAAGCATCCAGATCGAGAAAGGGTGGGAAGACGCGCTCGAAGCGGTGCTGCGGGAGCGTCTTAACAGTGCGCAGCTTGAGCGATTGGAAGTGGCGCATGACTGGGTGGATGATTCGCCTCCTGGAAAATGGGTGTTGTTTGAGTCCGCGAGATTATCGGTACAGGGTGAGCACGCAAACGATATGGCGGCGGACAAGAAAGGCTGGACATCACTGCATTGGTATCTGACTAGCGACGACGCAGGAATAAAATCTGTGCTGGGCGAATGGTTGAGCGGAATATTTGTGGTCGAGGGCGTGCGGGACGGTCTTTCGCAACGAACGAAACTTTCTCCCGGTGAAATGCTGGTCACTCGTGAAGGTCATATTTTTACGCGTCACAGCCTTGCTTACTATGCCCCTGATTCACAATTGCATGGGGTGCTGGCGCGGCAACGTGAGATGGCTCAGATTAAAATTGAAACGGACGCGCTGAGGGCCGGCCTCTCGGTCGAGAACTCTCTCCTGGAGACAGCGGAAGAGGATCGCCGCGAGCTGGAATCCTCCGAAACGCGTTTGCGTTATGACGCTGGGCAACTCCAGCAACAGCATCATGATGCGCAAATGCAGGCATTGAAGCTCACTCAATTAGCCGAGCGCGCTAATCAGCGCCGGAGTCAGGTTGATAGCGAGTTGACGGAAATTGGTCATCAGGCGGTGGCGGAAACCGCCCGGAAACAGGATGCCGAAACAAAGCTGGTGGAATATCGGGTCCAAATTGGGGTTTTGCAGGAACAGGTACATAAGGAAAAGCTGGCGGGCGAAGCAGCGGAACGGTTTCTACATGCCCAGCGTCAACTCGCGCAGAATGCGGCGAAAGAAATGCAGGAAGCGGCATTCCATGAAAAGACCTGTCAGAATAAAATTGCCGAGGTGGAAAATTCTCTTCATGTCATCAATGAGAATGTCGTTGAACTCAGAGCAAATCTGGAAAAATTGCAAAGTGATCAGGGCGGTTTTGATGAAGCCCCACTGAACCATCACCTCCAGGAATGCCTGTCACTGCGGGAACAACGGGAGCAGAAGCTGGCAGCGGTACGGAATGCGCTAGAAGGCGCGGCCAATGACTTGCGCGGGATAGAGCAGGAGCGCATGACTACCGAACAAAGGTTGCATCCGTTGCGGGAATCCATTAATAACATGCGCCTCAAGGAACAGGAAGCACGGATTACCGAAAATCAGTTTGGCGAGCAATTGAAAGAGGCGGGGGCAGACGAGGAGGAATTGACACGAGCGCTTGGGAAAACGCGGCCTTCCGCGTTGCAGGCTGATATCAATCGCCTTAATATCGAGATAACTGCCTTGGGAACGGTTAATCTTGGTGCATTGGAGGAATTGCAATCTTCCCAGGCACGTAAAACATACCTCGATTCGCAATCGCAGGATTTGAAAGAAGCGGTGGGAACCCTGGAAAATGCAATTCGACGGATAGACCGTGAAACCCGCGAACGTCTGCTGGAAACTGTCGACAAGGTCAACGATCACCTGAATGAGCTGTTTCCCACCATATTCGGCGGTGGACAAGCGAAACTGATATTGAGGGGCGAGGAGATTCTTGATTCAGGCATACAAATCTTCGCGCAGCCGCCAGGCAAGAAGAACAGCTCTATCCATTTGCTGTCTGGCGGCGAAAAAGCCCTGACCGCGCTGGCGCTCGTGTTTTCCCTGTTTCAGCTCAACCCGGCGCCATTCTGTCTGCTGGACGAGGTGGATGCGCCGCTCGACGACAGCAATACTGAACGTTTCTGCAATCTGGTGAAAAGAATGTCGCGTCATACCCAGTTCGTGTTCATCAGCCACAATAAAATCACGATGGAAATGGCGCAACAACTGATAGGCGTCACCATGCAGGAGCAGGGTGTTTCGCGCGTGGTTGCGGTAGAGATTGAAGAAGCTGTCAGACTGAGTGATGCAGTGATGGCGACCTGACCGGCATGGCAAGCATGAGCGAATTGCAGATCAGCCTGATCGCCATTGGTTTTGTGGTGATCCTCGGCGTTGTTTTCTTTAACTGGATGCAGCAACGGCGCTACCGGCGTGGTGCGGAAGAAGCATTTGCACGTAAGCATGAAGATGTGCTGCTAAAAACAGGTACGCCAGTTACGGAAGATGAACGGGTCGAACCGCAAATCGGTAAGGAGATATTGCCGGAGTTGCAGATGCCGGATGCGGAACCTGAACCGGCGGAAATTACATTACCGGATCTGGATGCCACCCCCACAGCGGCCGCATCGGACGGTCCGGCCGTATCAGCCGGTTCGGCCACACCAGCCGGTTCGGCCACACCAGCCGGTTCCGCCATATTGCATGAAGAGGCGTTTGTTAGTCACGGCAGTGTCGTGTATGCGGTGGATTATATAGCCAGCATTCGTGCCAAAACATTAATCGCAGATTCGGAGTTGGCAGAAGTATTGCAGCGGAAATTCGATTTCAGCAAACCGGTGCGATGGCTGGGGCAAAGAAATATAGGCGCGTCCTGGGAAGAAATTACGGTGGAGACTGCTGGTAAGGGCGGCTATATTAACTTGAAGGGCTGCCTGCAGCTTGCCGATCGTGCCGGTCCCGTGAGCGAAGTGAGCTTATCCGAATTCCATGACATGGTGCAAAACTTCGCAGTCCACGTGAATGCGCTCGTGGACTGTCCCAATGTTCGGCAAGCATACGCGCAGGCGCTATCACTCGATCAATTCTGCGCAGAAGTGGACGTCATGATAGGTATTAATATTATCAGCAGGGATAATAGTGTATTCACCGGTGCCAAGATCCACGTTTTAGCGGAAGCATCAGGCTTTAAACTGGGGACGGATGGTGTGTTCAGTTACCGCGATGAAAACAACTCTGTGTTGTTTTCCCTCAATAACCATGAATCCTCCCCATTCCTTCCCGACAGCATGCGAACGCTCACTACTCATGGCATTACTTTTCTGCTTGATGTGCCTCGCGTGGCAAACGGTGAGAAATTCTTCGGTGAGATGACGCATCTCGCGGGGATCTTTTCCGACACCCTGGGCGGTATTATGGTTGATGATAATCATATGCCCCTGAGTGATAACGGTATCGGCAAAATCAAGCAACAGTTGAGCGCCATTCAATCCATGATGCGGGCACGCAACATCCCGGCCGGTGGCGAGATTGCGCTGAGGTTGTTTGCGTGAATGAACATTCCGGATCACATCTGGCACCAGGCACAGAAACTGCGCAATACAATCGAGCTGCATAATTACAATTATTATGCACTGGATACGCCAACTATTCCGGATGCTGAATACGATAAGCTGTTTCGGGAATTGCAGGAACTTGAACAACGCTATCCCCAGCTCATTACACCGGATTCTCCCACCCGTCGCATAGGTGCCGCGCCGCTCAAAGAGTTTCCGAAAATTGTTCATCGCACACCCATGCTCTCCCTCGGTAATGCGTTTGAGGCGGCGGAGGTGGACGCATTCGACCGGCGCGTGCGTCAGACCCTGGGGGTGGATAGCGTGGAATACGCGGTGGAGCCAAAATTTGATGGGCTTGCCGTTAGCCTTCGGTACGAGAATGGGATATTTACGACTGGCGCGACCCGTGGCGATGGATACATCGGCGAAGACGTCACTTTAAATTTACGTACCGTCAAATCCATTCCTTTGCATCTGCATGGCGGCTCGAGCAACGATTCCCCACCCGCCCTGCTCGAGGTGCGAGGCGAAGTGCTGATGCTGAAAGCCGATTTCGAGAAACTTAATCGGCAACAGCGTGAGAGAAATGAAAAGGAGTTCATAAATCCTCGCAATGCCGCAGCCGGTGCGCTGCGACAGCTTGATCCCGGCATTACCGCTGTCCGCAGGCTTACATTTTTCGCATACGGTATCGGCGCGGGTAACGATGAACGTATGCCTCATGATAAACAAAGCCGTGTAATGGATTATCTTGCGTCGTTACGTTTTTCGGTTGCCCGTGAGCGCAGTGTGGTGAACGGTGTGGCGGCATTGCTGAATTACCACCGCGAGATGGGAGGAATGCGTGAATGTCTGCCTTACGACATAGATGGCACCGTATATAAAGTGAATGATCTGGTGCAGCAGGAACAGCTCGGGTTTGTTTCCCGGGCGCCCCGATTTGCTGTGGCGCATAAATTTCCGGCGCAGGAAGCGGTAACGGAAGTTCTGGGAATCGATGTACAGGTGGGTAGAACCGGTACCTTGACTCCGGTCGCACGACTGAAGCCGGTATTTGTGGGCGGTGTCACTGTGACCAATGCGACACTGCATAACGAGGATGAAATCAAACGCAAGGATGTGATGATCGGCGACAGCGTCATTGTACGGCGGGCGGGTGACGTGATTCCCGAAGTGGTGGCTGTACAGGAGGAGAAACGACCGGCGCACGTCAAGCCCTTCGTCATGCCTGACCATTGCCCGGTTTGCGGTGCAAGAGCGGTGCGCTTGCCTGGGGAAGCAGTGACGCGCTGTACCGGTGGACTGTTTTGTCCAGCGCAACGGAAACAGGCAATTCTGCATTATGCGTCACGCCGTGCCATGAATATCGATGGCCTGGGAGACAAGTTGGTGGAGCAACTGGTGGATAACGCCATTATCAGAACCCCCGCGGATCTTTATAGACTAGGCATCGCCGCACTTGCGGCCCTGGAGCGCATGGCGGAAAAATCCGCAGGTAACATAGTAAGCGCTATCGAGAAAAGCAAGCATACTACGCTGGCCAAATTCATTTATTCGCTGGGTATCCGCAATGTCGGCGAGACCACTGCCAAAGGCCTTGCCCGGTATTTTGGTAATCTGGATCAATTGATGGCGGCAAATACCGAAGCCTTGCAGCAAGTACCGGATATCGGTCCGGTGGTGGCCGAGAGCATTGCTGATTTTTTTGCTGAGGGTCACAATCTCGAAGTTATCGAGCAATTGCGCGCCGGGGGCGGGGTTCGGTGGGAAGAAGGCGCGGGCACGCGGCCGACAGAGGCCGATCCCAATGCTGGTTTTGGCAAGCTTGGCGGGAAAACTTTCGTACTGACGGGAACCTTGCCCAATCTTTCCCGGGAAGATGCCAAGGGTAAAATTGAAGTCCTGGGGGGGAAAGTGGCGGGAAGCGTTTCAAAAAAAACCGATTATGTAGTGGCTGGTACCGATCCGGGCGGCAAGTATGACAAGGCGGTTGAATTACGGATAACCATCCTCGACGAGGCAGGGCTGTTACAATTAATACAAGAGTCCTAGACTAAGACTTGTTTACGTTCAATTTCCGAGAATCCTTAATCGAGTAAGTTCATGCCGAAAATAACCAAGGCCGTTTTTCCCGTAGCGGGTATGGGTACCCGTTTTCTACCCGCCACCAAGGCCAGCCCCAAGGAGATGATGCCCATCGTGGATAAGCCGCTGATTCAGTATGCGGTAGAAGAAGCCATTGCGGCGGGCATTACAGAAATGATTTTCATTACCGGGCGTAACAAGCGCGCAATCGAAGATCATTTTGATAAGGCTTACGAAATGGAAACGGAACTGGAAGCACGGGGCAGGAACGACACGCTGGAAATGCTGCGAAGCATTCTGCCGAAAAATATTTCCTGTATCTATATCCGGCAGTCTGAGGCCTTGGGATTGGGCCATGCGGTATTGTGCGCGCGTCCCGCAGTGGGTAACGAGCCGTTTGCGGTGCTGCTGGCGGACGATTTACTGGTTGGTGAAGAGCCAATCATGCTGCAGATGACCGGGGTATATGAACAAAACGGCTGTTCGATACTGGCCGTACAAAATGTTGATCCGGCAGACACGGTGAATTACGGTATCGTGAAATGCGGGCCGGGAATGAATAGACTCCACCCTATTACCGGTATGGTGGAAAAACCTAAGCCTGAAAAAGCGCCCTCGACCCTGGGCGTCGTGGGCCGTTACATTCTCACGCCAAAAATTTTTAATCATCTGGAAAAAATCGAGCCAGGCGCAGGTGGAGAAATTCAGTTGACAGACGGTATAGCTTCACTGTTGCAGGAAGAGCGGGCGCTTGCTTACGAATTTTCCGGAACCCGTTACGATTGTGGAACCAAGATAGGCTATCTCAAGGCGACTATCGCGCTGGCACTTACGCATCCTGAAGTAGGCAGAGAGTTTGCGGAATATCTGGGTGCGTACGGCTACCGTACTCCTCTCGCTTGATGGTCAATTAGGCTCTCTTTTCTGGTTTTGTCTGGTATCGCATATTGATGCTATCTTCCGAAGAGGCAAAGAAAATACTCGGCACAGCAGAGCAGATATATTCCGCTGCGGCCGTATCACAGACTGTCAAGCGCATGGCGGCGGATATTACCACGGAGCTTTCAGGCAAGTATCCGTTGGTATTAAGCGTAATGGGTGGCGCCGTGGTATTTACCGGACAACTGCTCCCGCTACTGGAATTTCCACTTAATTTCGATTATCTGCACGTCAGTCGCTATGATAATGAAATCCAGGGTGGCAAGATCAATTGGAAGGTTTCTCCTCATGAAAACGTGCGGGACAGGGTGGTATTGGTTCTGGATGACGTTCTTGATGAAGGGATTACCCTTGCGGCGATTCGAGACTGGATTATGGATCATGATGCGGCGGCCTTTTACAGCGCGGTTTTTGCCGAAAAAGAGATCGACAGACCCAAGCCGATCAGTGCAGATTTTGTTGGTGTCTTATTGCCCGATCGCTACGCGTTTGGCTTTGGAATGGATATACATGGCGCGTGGCGGAATTTGCCGGCAATTTATGCATTGAAAGATTGAACCTGAATCCGGCAGTGGGCCGCTTATTCCCAAATTTTTTCATTTTTGGCTCCTGAAAGTATGCTTGCAATCATAGGTGGCACCGGTATGGCCCAACTCGCCTGCCTTGAAATATCGCATCGGCAGATTATGAGAACTCCCTATGGCGAACCTTCCGGCCCACTGACTTTTGGCAAAATCAATGATCATGAGGTTGTATTCCTTGCGCGCCATGGTTATGGTCACACCATTCCACCCCATGCGGTGAATTACCGCGCCAATCTGTGGGCACTGCAATCATTGAACCTTTCGCGAGTGATATCAGTTGCATCGGTGGGCGGGATTCGTGCTGACTTCACGCCCGGTATGACCGCTATTCCTGACCAGATAATTGATTACACCCATAGCCGCAAGTATACTTATTATGATGGTACAGATAGGCCGGTTACCCATATTGACTTTACCGAACCTTACTGCCCGACAACGCGGAAACGCCTGCTGGAAGCGGCAAAACGGGCGAATGAGAAAGTGATCGACGGCGGTGTCTATGGTGCCACTCAAGGGCCACGTCTGGAAACCGCCGCGGAAATCAACCGCTTGGAGCGGGATGGGGTTGATATGGTGGGTATGACCGGCATGCCGGAAGCGGCATTGGCAAAAGAATTGGGCCTCTGCTACGCGACTATCGCGGTGGTGGCGAACTATGCCGCGGGCCGTGAAACAAGTGCTCATGCCATCCGTCTGGAAGATGCGCATGCTGTTTTAGAAAAAAAAATGGTTGATGTCAGAAATATTCTCGAATGGGTAGTGGAACTCGATGTCGATTAAGCCGGTATTGAAAATGGGTGATCCCCGCTTGCTGGAAGTGGCCCGCAAAATGGAGAAGTTTGGCACACCCGAACTCAACGACCTGATTCAGGATATGCACGATACGATGGAAGCGCTGAATGGCGCGGGGTTGGCCGCACCACAGATTGGAGTCAGCCTTCAAGTCGTCATATTCGGCGTCAAACGCAATCCACGCTATCCCGATGCGGAGGAAGTGCCTTATACCGTACTGGTGAATCCTGAGGTGGCGCCCCTCACGCAAGAAATGGAACAGGATTGGGAGGGCTGCCTGAGTGTTCCCGGCATGCGCGGTATGGTGCCACGCTTCACCAGACTTCGCTATCAAGGCCTGGATCAATATGGCAGGCGCATCGACCGCAGTGTTGATGGGTTCCACGCCCGTGTTGTGCAACATGAATGCGACCACTTGCAGGGTATTCTCTATCCCATGCGAATAACGGACTTCCGTACATTCGGCTTTACCGACGTTTTGTTGCCGGGTCAGGCACCCATGGACGAGTAGGGAGAAAATCTCTGCCAGAAATAGTCAACGGCTCTGGCTGATCTGTTTTTCATCCATTCTCAAATCAGAACAGGCCAGTTGCTGCGCTAACAACTGGGCAAGATGGCGGGCGCTTCGTTTCCCGCTCTCAACAATGATATGGGCCGTTTCCCGGTAAAGCGGGTCGCGGTGGGTATAAAGTTCAGCCAGTTTCCTGCGAGGATCTGAAGTTTGGAGCAATGGCCGGTTCTTGTCCTGCCGGGTGCGTCGCCACAAGTCATCAACTGTCGCCCGCAGATAAATTACGGTGCCGCCGTGTTTCAACATCTCACGATTTTCGATACTTAGCACTGCGCCGCCGCCTGTGGCAAGTACGATATTCTCGCTTTTCAGCAGTTCCGTTAA
>JBDSSX010000296.1:0-3389 GCA_039928555.1 Nitrosospira sp.
GGATTCATGAGCAAACGCGTTTGCGCCGACAATAGCCTTGTTCGGCTGTACCGGAAAGCCGGTAATGCCTGACACCAGCTTGCTAGCCGGTACGATATGAACGGCGTCTATGCGCGTCTCGCAGGGAAAGAAATCCTGACGCGTGCGTACCGCCATCACGATTTCCTCCAATGAGGCATTGCCTGCCCGCTCGCCCAGCCCATTCACGGTACATTCCACTTGCCTGGCACCGTTCATCACCGCTGACAGTGAGTTGGCCACCGCCAATCCAAGGTCGTTGTGGCAATGTACCGAGAACACCACCTTATCGGAATTGGGGATGCACTCGCGTAGCGTATGGATGAGCCTGCCAAATTGCTCCGGCATAGTGTAGCCAACGGTATCGGGAATATTCAGGGTTTTTGCACCCGCATCAATGACCGCTTCCAGTATACGACAGAGAAATGAAATATCGGAGCGGCCCGCGTCCTCAGGGGAGAATTCCACATCGTCCGTGTATTGACGAGCCCATTTTACAGCCTTCACCGCCTGTTCCAGAACCTGGTCTGGAGACATGCGCAGTTTCTTTTCCATGTGAATAGGGGAGGTGGCAATAAAAGTATGAATACGTGCTGAATTGGCTCCTTGCAACGCCTCGCCGGCGCGTTTGATATCGGCTTCGGTTGCCCGCGCCAAGCCACATACAGTGCTATCCTTAATCGCGTCAGCCACCGCCTTCACCGCATCGAAATCGCCGTTGGACGCGGCCGGAAAACCGGCTTCGATTATGTCCACCCGCATGCGTTCCAATTGCCGCGCAATCCGTACTTTTTCCTCCCTGGTCATGGATGCACCGGGACTCTGCTCACCGTCACGCAACGTGGTGTCAAAAATAATCAAATGATCTTTCACTGGTTTCTCCGTTTCAGAAAGAATAATTACGTTGTGATACCGAATCCGGGAACAGATTCCGCAGGGGTAAAAACTTGGAAGGGGAGTGTAGTGGTTAGCGCGCGAGGCGCAGCAGCGGCTTTGCCAGCAGCGGCGGATGGTATAAAAAGCGGAGCGGGAGAGTGTGATGGGTCAGCTTCATGTGAGAAATATAAAGGGTTTCCCGAATACGTGCAATAGTTTCCAGGGGTGATGTGGCTGCTGGCCTTATATGTTGCGAACCGTTACCTATTAAACCGTCGCATCTCGATGGATTTCACAAATTCTTGAGATCACCGCGACGTTTCTTTCACATGGCTTGTGTTAGCTTGCCTTGTATGCCTTATCTCTATCGGATTCGTTTTTTTAAGACCCCTGCACAATTGAACTGATTACGTTCGAATGAACCTAGATCCGGCAGTTGACCGCTTATCTTTCAGTTTAGCACTATGATTCATAATGATATTTTGTGCTACTTAGCCTTCACCTTTTGGGTGAGTCCGCTACAGGGTGAATTGCACGGTTTTTGCGATACAGGGCTGCGTTGTTCGCAACGCCTTGGAATGGAATGACCATTCCGCGTCGTTGCGCCTTGCTCTATACCCCAAAAACCGCACACTTCACCCCGTCCAACTACCGGATTTAGGATGAATTGAGAAAAACGATAAGAAAGGAAGCGCAAGCCGATGCAAAAGAGTTCTGGATCGATAAAAATGGAAGCGCGCTTGAGGCGCGATAGTACATTGATGAGAGCGCATGCGCTGATTGACTGGGAGAGACTTCGTACTCAACTTGATGGACTCTACAAACTCGAAGTCAGCCGGACCGGAGGACGGGAGTTCATAGATCCATTAGTCACGTTCAAAGCAGTATTGCTGGGCCAGTGGCACAGCTTATCGGATCCGAAACTGGAAGAAGCGTTGCGCGTGCGTATTGACTTCATGCATTTCTGTGGTCTGGATCTCTCTGACGGTGCGCCGGATGAAACCGCGCTGTGTCGCTTTCGAAATCGCTTGATCGCATCGGGCAGGCTCGCCGGATTGCTCGCTGGCGTGAATTCAGCATTGCAGACTCACGGCCTCACGATCAAGTGTGCCCAGGGTGCGCTCATTGATGCCACGCTGGTGCCGACGGCAGCCCATCCCAAGCGGAGCATGATCATCGAACTGGATGCCACAGGCGCGCCGAAGTTTAATGAAGACGGCAGCATAGCCCGCGGTACGGCGACGGCATCGCCAAAATTGGCTGATTGTACCGAAACCCGGAGTGGTGACCCGGACGCGACCTGGGTCAGGAAAGGCAAAAAAAATCACTTTGGCTACAGCCGCTACGTAACCGTGGCCAGCGAGGGTAGCTATATTCGGAGGGGTACACGCAGCAGTGATCAACGAAGGTGAAACGATACGTGGGTAAGCGACACTCACGGTCTGCGATTTCAAGCCAGCACCGATATACGCCGACAAAGACCACGCCAATTCCATGGGAGCAGCGCATCCGGTAGTAACGGAGGAAGTCGAAAGAGACTATAAAAGTAGGAAGCTGCCAACGTGTACCGCGCAACCGGGGCCAAGTTGCGCAGAAAAGCCGGATCACCAATCAATTCACTCGGTTGCCGCCCGTCAGCATGCTCGGATGAGGATGGGCTATTTGTAGCGTTGTAGTTTAAACACTACGCTGCGTGCCTCTATATTTCCGTGCGCTAATACACTCACAATTTCTTTACAGATCTACAAGTATTTCAGTATCAGCTTATTGCATTGACGTGCGGCGGATAATGGATGGGCGATGTTTATATAGGTAAATAGGCGGATGTGCGAAAAAACATCAGACAGTATTGAGGCTCCTGCTGATTCCCTGCGCTGGCGCGAGCTGATGCTAATCCGAATCCAGGCGATGGGCATCATTTGATATGACAGCGATCTTATGTCCGCGAAGTAGTGAACCCCGGTTGATTTGCAGCCGGGTTCGTATGAAGAATAAGGAAGCTTTATCGACCCAAGCAGATTTTCTGCCCAAGGATTAAGTCAAGAGAATCTGGATATGGGTTATTAGAAAGCGACCTGATATTGCAAGACGAATTGCCCTCTGCTGGAAGTTTTTACGGCCTCGTGCGCGGCATTGAAATTGAATATAGGCCTGTTCTGGTAATCAAAGGTGATCTTGCTGTTATGCCCTTTTAGTAACCAGTTGACCCCGGCGCTAAACACATTCATCTGATCATGCAGGGCCTGCCACTTCGCACTCGTTATAGAGGCATAAGGCTGTAGTTGACCATTATTTCCTCCCAGCAAGTCTTTAGGAAGCAGATACCCGATCTGCGCATACACCATGTCACCCGTACCAAACATCGCATAGGTGTTGCCTGCTCCATTGATGCTGCCGGTCGGACCAAGCCCGTTAGCCGAGTTCTGACCATTGCCGTTTTGGCGGAGATAATTTGGCCCATAGTCCATATTAAAGTATCCCGCATAAGCGGAAAT
>JBDSSX010000297.1:0-2874 GCA_039928555.1 Nitrosospira sp.
CCTACCGGAAGCCTGTTGACTGAAAAGGCTGCACCGAAACCCATGAATAACAGCGCTATCGACCCGGTCATAGGGTAAGTCGATGGGGCCGGAACGTAGTAATGACCGTGACCTGCTTCTTGGCTCATGTTGAATCTCCCGCGTATAATTAATTAATTTCTAACTTGTTACAAGCTTAACCAGCAATAACACCCCCACCACAAACAACGTAGCGCCAACGATTCCGGCAATAACCACCTGCCCCATTGACAGGGTTGCCGCGTCATGGTCGTGATCAGTGTGCTTGCGTACACCAAAAAAAGCCCATGATACGGCTTTCATTGCTTGTATGAATGTCCCTTTGGCGGGCTTGTCGCTGCTCTCTCTCAACTCTTATTCACTCCGCTATCTGCGTCAGCAGCCCTGTCGTTTCCAAGCTCAAAGAACGTATACGAAATGGTCACGGTATCATAGTCGATGGGCAAACCCGGCTCAATCATGAATTGAACCGGCATCTGCCTGACCTCGTTCGGTTTTAATACCTGTTTGCTGAAACAAAAACACTCAAGCTTTTTCAAATGTTTGGCCAGCAATTGTGGACTATAACTGGGTATTGCCTGGCCGCTGATTTCTCGATTTGAATTATTCCTGACTTCGTACATTACCTGCACCAATTCACCAGGATGTATCCGCACGCTGGACTGCAACGGTTTGAATTGCCACGGCAATCCGCGTGTATTGGCGTCCAGCTGTACTGTTACCCAACGGCTGGTATCCACCTGCGTATTTTCCGCCAGCGTATCCGCCTGCAGCAAATTATTAATGCCTGTAACTTCGCAAATCTTTTCATAAAACGGAACTAGCGCAAAGCCGAAACCGAACATGACCACTGTAAAAATCAGCAGCTTCTTCATGATCATGGAATTGGATTGGATAACGCTCATTTCCAGTTCTTTATAATGACTGCAACGAAAAGACCTACTACGATTGCCAGCAGAATCAGCCCCGTTCTGATTGCTCCACGCCTTCTTTGCGCATCTTCTGCTGACATATCGTACCCGTTTGACTACCTGACGACCGGCGGCGTCTCGAAACTATGGTAAGGCGCCGGGGATGGCAGCGTCCACTCCAGCGTAGTCGCGCCTTCCCAAGGCTTCGCGGATGCCTTCTCTCCGCCACGGATGCACTTCAGCACCACGTAGAGGAACAGCAACTGGCTAAGTCCAAAGCCGAAGGCACCGATGCTGGAAATCATATTGAAGTCGGCGAACTGCAGTGCGTAGTCAGGAATACGGCGCGGCATGCCCGCCAATCCCAGGAAATGCTGGACAAAGAAAGTGGCGTTAAAGAAGAACATCGACAGCCAGAAATGCCATTTGCCCAGTGTCTCGTCGTACATATGCCCGGTCCACTTCGGCAGCCAGTAGTATGCCCCGCCAAATATCGCGAATAACGCGCCCGATACCAGCACATAGTGGAAGTGCGCAATTACATAGTAGGTGTCCTGCACCTGAATATCTATGGGAACGATCGCGCAGACCACGCCGCTGAATCCGCCAATGGTAAACAGGAAAATGAAACCGATAGCGAACAGCATGGGGGTCTCAAAGGTCATGGCACCGCGCCACATGGTAGCGGTCCAGTTGAAGACCTTAACGCCCGTCGGTATCGCGATCAGCATGGTCGCGTACATGAAAAACAGTTGCCCGGTTACCGGCATGCCGGCGGTAAACATGTGATGCGCCCAGACGATGCAGGACAGAATGGCGATGGAAGCAGTCGCGTAAACCATCGAGGAATAGCCGAACAACGGTTTGCGCGCAAAGGTCGGGATGATTTCCGAGACGATGCCGAATGCCGGCAAAATCATGATGTAGACTTCCGGGTGCCCGAAGAACCAGAAGATATGCTGGAACATCACCGGGTCGCCGCCGCCCGCCGCGTTAAAGAAATTGGTACCAAAGTTGCGGTCGGTCAACAACATGGTAACGGCTCCCGCCAGCACCGGCATCACCATGACCAGCAGATACGCCGTGATCAGCCAGGTCCAGACAAACAGCGGCATTTTCATCAGCGTCATGCCCGGCGCGCGCATATTAAGAATGGTGGTGATAATGTTGATCGACCCCATGATGGAGGAAGCACCCATGATATGGAGGGCAAAGATCGCCATGTCCATACCCATGCCCATTTGCACCGACAACGGCGGATAGATCGTCCAGCCGCCTGCGGGCGCGCCACCCGGTACAAAAAACGAGCCGACCAGCAACAGCGCCGCCGGGGGTAGTAACCAGAAACTCCAGTTGTTCATGCGCGCAAAAGCCATATCCGGCGCGCCGATCATCATCGGTATTTGCCAGTTGGCAAAGCCCACAAACGCCGGCATGATGGCGCCGAATACCATAATCAGGCCATGCATGGTGGTCAACTGATTAAAGAACTCCGGTTGGACGATCTGCAGGCCCGGCATAAACAGCTCGGCCCGGATGGTCAGCGCCATCACACCCCCCGTGAGGAACATGAGGAAACTGAACCAGAGATACATCGAACCGATATCTTTGTGGTTGGTAGTTGTCAGCCAGCGCATCATGCCGCTGGGGTGATGGTCGTGCGCGTGTGCAATGTCGTGATCGTGTACTGCTGCCATGGTTTCCTCCTTGATGCTATTTTCTGAATTCGTTGATTTCGGATGGCTGCACTACGTCGCCTGTCGTATTGCCCCAGGCATTGCGCTCGTAGGTGACCACCGCCGCGATTTGTACATCCGACAGGTGCTTGAAAGCCGCCATTGCCGTGCCGGTCTTTCCGTTCATTACGATGTTGATGTGCTCGGCCTTGGGACCCGTGGCGATCTTCGATCCGTCCAGTGCGGCAAAAGCCCCCGGAACACCCTTG
>JBDSSX010000298.1:0-4082 GCA_039928555.1 Nitrosospira sp.
AAGCGTATCCGGCATGCGGCGTGTCATAAGTCAACTCACTCTGGCTGATTCAGGAAAATTCATTGCCTATGATGGTCAGACGGTTCCGTGGTAGGCGTAGCCGGCTTATCAATGCCGGTCCTGCCCAAAATGGAAGGGAAAACGACTGCCCTGCGGCGATCAGGGTGAGCAATCTTACTCAACGATTACCGCGGTTCCGCTAGCGGAAACCATCAGCATACCGTTCTCTTTACCCATTATCTCGTAATCGATATCGATGCCTATTACCGCATTTGCGCCGAGATCCTGAGCGCGCTGCCGCAGCTCTTCAAGCGCGATTTCGCGAGCTCGCTGCAGCTCCTTCTCGTAGGTTGCGGAACGTCCTCCCACCAGATCCCGGATTCCCGCAAAGAGATCCTTGAACAGATTGGCCCCAAGGATCGCTTCGCCGGCTATGACACCACAATACCGGGTGACGCGCTTCCCCTCTATGCTCGGAGTCGTTGTGAGTTGCATATTCTTCCTCTAATAAAATTTTAAGAAATATGACGGTCAACAGATGATCAAAATATGAAAGAAATACCGGCGACATTGGGTGTTCCGGTATAACCCCCACCTCCCCTATTGTCCATTGTCAGTTGCCTGGCTGTTAACCCGAAAATATGCAGTTCATGGCTGGTCGCGCGAGCTTATATTTCAGCCAGGAATGATGATCTTCCGGCGACCGGCAGGGTTTGCTGACGTTTAAACGGCGCGTTCGCTATGGCGATCCTCCCCCCGACCCTGCTCCCCCCGATCCTCCTCCTGATCCTGCTCCTTTGGGCGGCCTCTTGCGAAGCTTCTTCAGCGGCCTCTTATTCTGCATGCCATCGCGGGGTTTAAACTGATCGGAGGGCGCGACGGCCGGGCGCCGTATGCTTCGCTCCGAGGTTATAGCCCGATTGACGGGAGTCAGGGTAATTTCGAGTTCGTTAATCTCATCCCACTGGGCTTCCGTACGTTGCCGCTCGGGTATCGCAAGAAGCTCTTGCAGGCGGTGATAAGGGGAAATTGGTTGTGGTTTATCCATGGTATATTAATGCGACGCTTCACTGATAATTATTATCATTTATAATATGACTGTTATGACCCGTCCCGCTACTTATCTCCGGAGTAAATAAAAAATGTCGAGATCCTGCGTCAAGCGCTATCTTACCGCAATGTTTTGCTGTGTCACTCTGTTTGGCACCAGTGTATCCCACGCCGAGCAAGTCGTTGTGTATTCGGCGCGGATCGAACAACTCATCAAGCCAATGTTTGATGCTTTTACCAAAGAGACCGGTATCGACGTGAAATTCGTTACCGACAAGGAAGGCGCATTGCTCGCCCGCCTGAAGGCGGAAGGGAAGAATACCCCCGCCGACATGCTGATCACCACGGATGCGGGCAACTTGTGGGAGGCTGCGCGGGAAGAACTATTGAAACCCATAGAGTCAGAAACGCTTGAGGCCAATATTCCCGCCAATCTGCGAGATCCCCGGAAACAGTGGTTTGGTCTGTCGGTGCGCGCCCGCACCATCATTTACAATACACAAAAAGTGAAACCTGCCGATCTTTCCACCTACGAAGCGCTGGCCGAACCCCAGTGGAAAGGGCGTTTATGTCTACGCACCTCCAAGAAAGTATACAACCAGTCGCTGGTGGCAATGATGATCGCTGAATCAGGCGAGGCTAAAACCGAACAAGTCGTAAAAGGCTGGGTCGCTAATTTAGCCACCGATCCCCTGTCCGATGATACCAAGGCGATGGAATTCGTCGCCGCCGGGAAATGCGACGTTACCCTGGCCAATACGTATTATTATGGCCGTCTGATGGAAAAGAATCCCGCATTGCCGTTGGCGGTTTTCTGGCCTAATCAGGCGGGCAGCGGGGTTCATGTGAACATCTCGGGAGCGGGCATTACCCGGTATGCCCATAATGCACCCGCCGCGATCAAACTGCTTGAATTCCTTTCATCGGAAAAAGCACAAAACCTGTTCGCCGATATAAATATGGAATACCCCGCTAATCCCAGGGTAAAAACCGATCCTGCTGTTGCAGCCTGGGGTAGCTTCAAACAAAACCCGGTAAATGTGACCAAAGCCGGTGAATTGCAAGCGGAGGCGGTGAAACTGATGGACCGGTCCGGTTATCGATAAGGCATAAGGGGTGAAAGGTAGTACGCTGAACTCAACGGTAAACAATACTACCACGAGATACGGTTTTTTCGGATTTTTAAGTTTCACTTATCGCACCTCATCAGGCTGGCGCCTAATCCCCTTTCTGATGGCTGCGCTCGTGCTGATCCCTGTCGGCACTGTCATCTCATCGTTTTTTGCGCCCGCCGGCGATATCTGGCAACATCTGGTTGAAACGACGCTGGCCAGTCTATTGGTTAATACGTTTTGGCTCGTTCTGGGCGTGGCATCCGGTACTGCGCTATTGGGAGTCAGCCTCGCTTGGTTTACCGCAGTGTGTGAATTTCCGGGACGAAGGTTCTTTTCCTGGGCGCTATTACTGCCGCTCGCCATCCCCGCATACGTCACCGCATTCGTTGCGTTAGGCCTGTTCGACTACACTGGCCCGGTGCAAACCGCGCTGCGTGCCTGGCTGGGATCGGAACTCCCGTGGTTTCCAAACGTGCGCGGCCGGATGGGTGTCATTACCGTCATGATTCTTGCATTTTATCCCTATGTTTATTTGCTGGCGCGCAACGCCTTTCTCACTCAGGGCAGGCGGTCACTGGAGGCTGCCCAATCGTTGGGCTTTAATCGCACGCAAGGGTTTCTCAAGGTAGCATTGCCCATGGCGCGGCCGTGGATAGCGGGGGGCGTGATGCTGGCACTGATGGAAACCCTGGCGGACTTCGGTACGGTATCGGTTTTCAATTACGATACCTTTACCACCGCCATCTATAAAGCCTGGTTCGGGATGTTTTCCTTGACGGCTGCCTCACAGCTCGCCTCGTTACTGATCGTGATCGTCTTTGCAATGATGGTCGTGGAACAGCGATTTCGCTCGCGTATGCGCTATGCGGAAACCAGACAAAGTGCGCGAGTCAGTCGCATCCCGCTCGCTGGCTGCCGCGCATGGCTGCTTGCGGCCTTTGCCTCGGGTACGTTATTTTTTTCATTCCTGCTGCCGGTTGCGCAACTGAGCATTTGGGCGGCAAGTGTTTTCGCTCAGGATTTCGACCAGCGTTACTTGGAATTTCTCTGGCATTCATTGCTACTGTCCTCTCTCGCCGCCCTGCTTACCTGTTCCGTCGCGCTGCTCATGGTATATGCGGCACGCCGTCACCCTGACCCAGCTACCCACGCCGCGGTGCGCATTGCCACGATTGGTTACGCCCTGCCTGGTGCCGTTCTGGCGGTAGGAATTTTCATACCGGTCGCCTGGCTGGATAACTGGCTGAGCGAACTGGCCATGCAATTATTTAATATAGACACCGGGCTACTGATCCAGGGTACCCTCTTCACCATGCTGATCGCTTATATGACGCGTTTTCTTGCGGTAAGTCATAGTCCGATAGACAGCGCCATGCAACGCATAACCGGCAGCATCGATGAGGCCGCGATGGGGCTTGGTTTGAACGGATGGGCGATGCTGCGGCGCGTACATTTACCGATACTGAAAGGCGGAATATTTACCGCCGCTACCCTGGTATTCGTGGATGTGATGAAAGAGATGCCCATTACCTTGATGACCCGGCCCTTCGGATGGGACACGCTGGCGGTGAGAATTTTCGAGATGACCTCGGAAGGGGCATGGGAGCAGGCCGCGCTACCCGCGGTGGCGCTCGTGCTGGCGGGCCTGCTTCCGATAATACTGCTCGTGCGGCAAACAGAAAAATAAATTACCACTGCCATGAATGCACTGCTTGAGCTCAGGAATATCCGGCACGCCTACGGCAAACAGGTCGTCGTAAACGATTTATCGCTCACGCTGAAAAAAGGGCAAATCGGCTGCTTGCTGGGGCCAAGCGGGTGCGGCAAAACAACCGTGTTACGCTGCATTGCCGGATTTGAGCCCATCTCGGCTGGGGAAATCCTGGTCAACAGTGTAGTGGTAAGCAATGCCGGCTT
>JBDSSX010000299.1:0-2601 GCA_039928555.1 Nitrosospira sp.
ATAATCACCTTTGCGCAATCCAGAATAATACAATTGAAATTGGCATAAAAATTATCACCGATACTGATGTTATACCCGTAATCGCAGTAAAACGGCGGCTCAATTTCAACTTGCTGACCCAACGCGCCCAGCAACTTCCGCAACATAACAACCCGCCTCTCGATCTCGTCCGGAAGCGTGCCGTTGAATACTTTAAGCAGTCTCCGGGCCCGCTTTCTTTCATTACGCAGCAAGTCGTCACCGGATCGATACAATTGTCCGGCAATCATCTTATTTTTCTCTGTCAAGTGCACAACTTTTACCCCCGCGATTCACGTTACCAAAAGAAACCTGTCAAGTCAGACGAACAATACGAAATATTTCTTTCACAAACCATACTCCCGGAAACCGTACCACAATTCAATGGTCAAAAGTTTTGAAGCCAGTCTTGATGGCGAGTATCCCTGTTAACCGGTATTGTCAACCTTGAAGCATTACGTTCGTTAATAATACAAATCAAGGTACCGGCGGTTGCTGGCATTAAAGCAGTTCCGGGAATGCACGATACATCAGCACATTACCGGATACTGGCGCCGATCGCTGGTAGGGAGTGAATAGCGGAATGATGGGTGGCACTTTACTTTACCCATTCCGCCGAAGACCGCATAGGGCGCGAAACTTAATCACCTGTTTGCGGATTTTATTCGAGAACGGTAACTTCAGTTGCTTTTTGCAACTGATCTATTATACTTTTATTGCGCAACTCACTGCGAAAGGCGGAGAATAACCAATATCTGATCGGCACGCGTTGAACCTAAATCCGGCAGTCGACCGCTCATTTGTGAGTCTAGTGCTATGATTTTCAAGGAATTTCTTTGCTATTTAATTTTCATCTTTTGGTTAAGTCCGCTACGGGGCGGATTGCCCGGATTTTGGGGCACATGGCTGCGTTGTTCGCAACGCCTTGGAATGGAATAACCATTCCGCGTCGTTGCGTCTTGCCATGTACCCTAAAATCCGCGCACTTCACCCCGTCCAACTACCGGATTTAGGTTGAATGTTTGAGTTCAGAGCATCCAGTATTATAAGATAAGGCATCTGAGTCCGAATATCGGATAGTATGTATTCAGCCAAAGCGAGATAGTGAAAGCTGTGACGGTGAGTTTTGTTTCTTTAGGGTACCAAGGATGAAACAAAATCCGGCTCAACCATGGTGTTTTTGCTGGCTTGACTCAGGCGCATGAGTTCAATGCGCGGAGCCAGGCAAACGTAGACCAAGAGGAGTATCAATGATAATCAAGCAAGTGATGCAGGCCGGTATATCGGCTCTTATCCTCGTCGTGTCGCTGTACTGTGGTGCAGCGGCTGCGCATGGAAAAGTGGCTATGGAAGAAGATACCTGCATGCGCAGGCTCGGTGACAACAGCATGGTGCATTTGAGTGCTTACCAGCCACAACACGAGCCAAGCGACCAATACTGCACAGAGATACCCAAGGAAGGCGATACTTTTCTGGTGGTGGATCTCGTGGACCAGGCGCTGCGTGACATTCCCGTGGGAATAAGGGTCGTGAGGGGAACCAGCGAGGTGGAAGATGAGACGGTAACGTACTTACGTCCGAGCTATCATCCCGATGGAGTGATCAGGGGAGAGACCAGTCTGGACCAAGGTTTATATACCGTATTTATCACAGGAGAGGCGGTACCCCCTGTGCGCTATCAGTATCCATTGCGGGTAAAAATGGTTAATTACACGAATATATTTCGTGCCTCGATAGGACCGCTGATTGCCATGCTGCTGCTGACCCTGTTTGGTTACAAGGTCATGAAATCGAAGCGTGTGCAGAATTGGCGGTCTTCCCGCCGCTCATAGGCTACTGAGGGGTACGCTCAACCAGTAGTCGCAGGCTGGGGAGACGATACCCGCGGAACAGAAATCGTGGCGTTGGCGACTGCTGGATGCCATAGTCCGGGAATAAGGAACAAGTCAGCCTGCAAATAAAGGGATGTCCGGCAATGAGCAAAAAAAATAACGAAAAGAAGGCGGGCGAACTCCTGCCGGAGCTATCCAAAAAAGACTATGAGGAGACGCTCTACAAACTTCAGATTGAACTCGTCAAGCTGCAACGGCACTTTATCAAGTGCGGCGATAGGATTCTGATCATCTTCGAAGGGCGTGACGCGGCCGGCAAGGACGGCACGATCAAGCGCATCACTCAGCATTTGAGTCCGCGCGAAACACGCGTCGTGGCGCTTGGCAAGCCCTCGGACAGAGATCGCAGTTCATGGTATTTTCAACGCTATACCCCCTATTTGCCCGCGGCACAGGAACTGGTGTTATTCAACCGTAGCTGGTACAACCGTGCGGGAGTGGAACCGGTAATGGGCTTTTGCACGAACGCCGAGTATGACGAATTCATGGCCTCGGTACCGGAATTCGAGCATATGCTGGTCCGTTCAGGCATTAAACTCCTGAAATACTACCTCGATATCAGCAAATCGCAACAGGCGGAACGGCTGGATGATCGCAAGAAGGACCCACTCGCGCAATGGAAGATCAGCGCGCTTGACGACTATGCAATCAAGAAATGGAAGGAATACGGGCTCGCGCGCGACAAGATGCT
>JBDSSX010000300.1:0-4826 GCA_039928555.1 Nitrosospira sp.
GGGAGAATATCCAGCAACGAGGAGAATGGCAGTAACTGCATCTCCTTGACATCGTGCCGCAGACTGTCGGTCATACCGGCCAATGTGCGCTGATCCTGCTCGGCTGTCTGTTGCAGCCTTGCCAGCCGATCCTCAAGCATTTTCATGTGGAGTTGCTCAGCATCCAAATATTTGAGCAGCCTGGGAAGCTCATGCTTTCTTCGGGAGGCGCTGCTATCCTTGATATTGCGCGCGAATTCACGATCAACAAGCCGTAATGCTGGCTGAATATGCAGCCGCTGCTTTTTCCATGCCGCAAGCATCGCGGCGGCCTCGCTGAGCTCCTTGGCACGTTGATTCACCGCCAGACGCGGCAGCAGCAATTCCTCAACCTGACGCATCACGGCATCGAGTTTCGTGGCCGAGACTCTGACCGTCGTTGATGCCAGGCCGGGGGTGGAGGTCAGCATCTGCATACTCTTATCCGATTCGGCTGGTACATCCGCAGGGGGCATGGTGGCAGGTGGTATGGGCGGAGCCGTCTGCGGCGCCAGGGCGGAGTCGCCGAATTCGGACAATGGCTCCCTTAACGCGTCGTCGAGCTGTCGAATCAGTGTTCCCACCCGAAGTTTTTGTGCTCCGGCTACGCTATTATCCGCAGTAAGAAGCCCACCCAGGGCATCGATGGTTTGGAGCAACAGGTCGATCAGTGGCGATGAGACAGGGAGACGTTTGTCTTTCAACGCGAAGAAGACGTTTTCCAGCGACTGGCAGACTGCTTCAATCTGCGTGAGATTTACGGCCCGGGCGGCACCTTTCAAGCTGTGCGCGTCCAGGAAGATCCTTTCGACAATATCAGCCAATTGCTGACCCACCGGTATCTTTTTCAATGCGAGCAGTCCAGACGACATCGCCTGGAGATGCCCATCCGCCTCAATCCGAAACGTTGCAAGGAGCTTTTTCAAAAGCTCATCATTTTTGCTTATCATAAATCTATTTTGCTCTCGTTATCGGGACGGCCTCTCCCCCTACCAAAGCGCTTAGTCTCCCACCCATCTCGTACAGGCTCTGCGCCGCGAGTTCCGCCTGCCGGGTGCCTGCTACGTTCTGTTCGCTTGCCTGCTTGATGTTATTCATCGCCAGCACTACCTGATCCATGCCGACCATTTGCTGCTGGCTGGAAGCGGCGATCTGGGTTGCTGCCTGTGCCGCCTCATTGATGCTTGCCGATAACATACGGATGGCTTCGTCGGTTTCGGTGGACTGTTTTACGCCCGCCTCTACCGCTTTATTTCCCTGCTCGGTAGCGAGTACCGCAACATTGGTTGCTTTCTGAATGTCGCCCAGAATCGTGCGCACCTGACCGGTCGCCTGCCTGGATTGTTCGGCGAGGCTTCTGATCTCCTGTGCGACTACGCCGAAGCTCTTGCCTTGTTCTCCGGCCCGGGTTGCCTCAATGGCGGCGTTTACCGCAAGCAGATTCGATTGCTCAGCCAAGTCATTGACGGTTGCAATGATCTCGCCAATGGCGTGGCTCTGCTCAGATAATTGCACGATGCTCTCGGCAATGGATTCCATTTGTTCCTGGATGCGGCGCATCCCATGAATAGCTTCTTCCACCGATTTGCGGCCGGCCTGGGAAACGTTCGAAGCTTTCTGCGCGCTATCGGAAACATATCTTGCCTTCTGATTTGCAAGCTGCGCGGTTTGTTTGACCTCCTCCACGGTGGCAGT
Organism: Nitrosospira sp.; assembly: GCA_039928555.1. GTDB lineage: Bacteria > Pseudomonadota > Gammaproteobacteria > Burkholderiales > Nitrosomonadaceae > Nitrosospira. The sequence continues at coordinate 1,714 of JBDSSX010000300.1, forward strand.
AGTTTCGCTCACGGCGGCCGCGGTCTCAGCTGCTCCCGAGGCAACTTGCGTGGTGGTGGCAAGAATTTCGGCTGAAGACGCCGATAATTGAACAATGCTTTCCCGCAGTTCATGGGTAATGGTGCGGCTGAGATGGACTCCGATTGCCAAGCCGGCGAGAATGGCAAACAGCGAGACGGCCGCCAGTATCAAGGTAAGAAGCCTGACTTCCTCTGTAAGATGAGCTCTTGCTTTATCCAGCAGCCTGGATTTCCGGTCATGGAATTGCACGGCTTTATCGATGAGCGCGAAGCTAAGAGGACGAAAATGATTTATAGCATAGGCGGTGGCCTCCTCAATTTTATTCTCCAGGGCAAGGCGGACGGTCTCATGCTCAGCTTGCTCGAGTTTTTCCTGGAAAGCTTCAAACTCCTTGACAAAATCGAGTCCTTCTGCATGTCCTTCTGAAATGTGCATTAGCAGACGCATTTTTGCCAGGGTTTGCTTGAATTGGCGATCGTTCGCTTGCAGAAGAGTCTGATTCATCTTCCGGAGTTCCGAGAAAAGTAAAGTACCTCGTACATAGGTTTGCTGAGCGAATGCAACGGTCCGAAGCTCGTTGGCACCTTCCAGCAATCGTTCGTCCACGTTCAAGAAGCGGTCGTATGTGGCCTGTGTCTGCTTGAGCGCATAAAAGGAAACACCTGTTACGAGCGCGAGCATTGCCAGCACGATTACATACCCGCCGATGATTTTCTTGCTGATGGTCATGGTTTGATCCCTTAAAAACACTGTCTTGCCGTGTATCTCGAAATCGAGAAACTACCGCGCATGCTTACTTTTTTTGCGTATGTACTTTTCATTTATTCATCTCTCTACTCGGCTACTTGGTCCTGCACGTTAATACTTTCATCCATCAGGAGTTTCTCCGCATCAAGAACTACCAACCGTTCAGGAGTTATTCCCTTCAGGTAATTCTTGCGAACGCCTGTGAGCGTGGGCAGGGAGGGCTGGAGATGGGCCAACAAAATACGGCGTACGCTAGTGACGGTGTCGGCCAGTATGCCGAAAAGTATTTTTCCGGATTGCAGTACGATAATCCTGTGGAGATCGGTCAGTCCTCTTTCCGGCAATTCGAAAAGCTTCCTGAGATCGATGACCGGGAGTATCGCGCCGCGCACGTTGACGATACCGAGCATAAAAGCCGGCGTGCAAGGCAGTGGTGTCAGGTTCTCCAGAGCAGCAACCTGACGGACGTAGCGTGTTTCAATCGCATACTGTTCATAGGCGAGCGTGAATTCCACGACCTCAATGTCTTCATCGGCAGTCTCGTCCAGCATGGATTCCTGCGCCAGCGCCAGCGCTCTTGCCTGCAGGATTCGCCGTGTCTCTTCGGCAGTCGGCGCCCAGATGCGTTCAATGGCAGCGCGCGCCGTCTCCAGACGCTGCTCGATCTCGCGGAAGTTGACGGGGTCCGGTTTTTTCTTTTCTTGTGACATGAGTGCCTTGATTTTGGTGTTCTGCTTTTTTATATTTCTGGAGTCGAGCGCGAGAGGCTGGCGCGCACGGACGTAATAATCTCAGTAAGCCGTCCAGCGGTCAGTCCGTCCGCTTCCAGCGGAAGTTCGTCGTGGGGGTGTGCATGTAACAGAGCCAATGCATTGTCGAAATGCCTTTCCGCTTCGCGATGCCGGCCTTGCGACAGACACAGGTTGCCCAACGCGAAGTGGGCGAGCACAAAATCCGGATCGAGATAAAGTGTGCGCATCAGCGACTGTGCTGCAATTTCGCCTTGCCCCAGCTCCTGATGTATTGTTGCCAGGAGATAATGAGCGGCCGGATTGAGTTTGTTGGTAGTGATTGCTTTTTCACACCACTTGATAGCCTCGGTGAGCTCACCCAAATTGGCATGGGAACGGGCTGTCCGACAGAGCGCATCAAGGCCATAGTGCTCTGGATCGATTCCGATATGCTGCATCTTTGGGGGTTGGACAGGCGCACTCGTTACCGCTGACAATGCCTCCGTCGAAATATGTTTCAGCGAAAAGGATATTTTCTCATCCTGAAAAAAAGAAACTTGCGCCAACGCTGGCGCTGGCATGCATGAGGCATTTGGTGACGGGTCGGGTGCTGAAGCTGAGTATTCAGCCACGCTTATCTGCGATTCCTGTTTTTGGGTCTTTTGATAGAGAATCGATCCGGGGAATGGAGTGGCTTTGAACTGCGAAAACAGGCTGCCTGAGATTTCTACAGGGCTTACGATGAGCCATCCGCCATTGACAAGTGACCGGTAGAAGTTTTTTCCAATCTTCTGTACCCATTCCGGACTGAAGTACATCAGCACATTGCGACAAAAGATCACGTCCATCGCATGAGTATCATTGGTGAGCGAGGGATAAGCGTCCTCGGCAAGATTAAGGTAGGAAAAAGTCACCCGTTTACGAATGTGCGGCAATATTTCGAATTGCCCTTTTTTTCTTCGTTTGAAATATCGCTCCTTGATCCAGACCGGCGTTTCGCGAAAGGACCACTCGCTATAAAGCCCTTCAGCAGCCTTTTGCAGAAACACCGGGTTAATGTCGGTAGCCAGGATGGTGGCGTTCCATTTTTCAGAATGCCCGATGAGCCGATCAAGCAGCATTGCGATCGAATAGGGCTCCTCGCCTGTGCAGCAACCTGCGCTCCAGATACGAAATTGCCGGTTAGCGTGGGCGCACGTGCGCATCAATTCGGGAAATATATGGTCCTCAAGGACGGTGAAACTTTTTTTCTCGCGGAAGAAATAGGTCTCGCCAACAGTCAGATGGGAAGCGAGTATCTCGATCTGTCTACGCGTCAACGGTGCGGATAGAAGCTGGCGGACGCATGCTTCCGGGCTCCCCGCTCCAAGCGCGGGCGCGGCGGCAGTAATTCCGCGCTCAAGATCAGCCCAACGTTTTTCCGGATGGTGCAACCCCATCTGCGTGGAAAGCAATTCGCTTAGTCGGGACAACAGTGCATGGGGAACCGTGAATTGCATATTTGGCTTCAAGCAGTATCCAGTGCCAAATCCAAGGTGTTTTCTTCTTCCAGAGAAAGAAATTTATCCAGATCCTGGATCAGGATCAGACCATCTTTAAATTTGATAATGCCTT
>JBDSSX010000301.1:0-3157 GCA_039928555.1 Nitrosospira sp.
GTTACCGAAAAGGAGACTGTGATATGGTAAAAAGTGCCCGGCGCGAATATCTTGAAACGATTCGCAAACGTTATCGCAAAGCCCGCAAGAAGGATAAGAAGCCGATTCTGGATGAGTTCTGCGCCAATTGCGGCTATCACCGTAAATACGCCATCCGGCTGTTGAGCCTGCGCCCCAGGCCGCGGGGTAAAAAGCCCGGTGCCAAGCCGATTTACGATTCCGCGGCATTACTCATGGCGCTCAAGCGTATCTGGTTTGCCACCGATCAGATGTGCTCGAAGAAGCTCAAGGCCGCCATTCTGCTGTGGCTGCCCCACTATGAGCGGGAATACGGCGCACTGCCACCATCGGCCAAGACGCAACTGCTCGTTATCAGCGCGCGTAGCATCGACCGGCTATTGAAGCCCGTGCGGGCACAATCCGCCCGGCATGGGCTGTGCGGCACCAAGCCCGGCACTTTGCTCAAAAATCAGATCTGCATTCGTACCGGGCATTGGGATGTCACGCAGCCAGGTTTCATGGAAGCCGATACAGTGGCGCACTGCGGCAATAGCCTGGCGGGTGATTTTGTCTGGAGTCTGACCATGACCGATATCTTGTCTGGCTGGACCGAGAACCGTGCCACCTGGAATAAAGGCGCGCTTGGTGTAATGGCGCAGATCAAGGACGTTGAAGTAAAGCTGCCTTTCACCCTGCTCGGCTTTGATTGCGATAATGGTTCCGAATTCCTGAATCACCACTTGCATCGGTATCTGGCTAACCGGCCTTCCCCAACTCAATTCACCCGCTCCCGCCCCTACCATAAAAACGATAGCGCTCACGTCGAACAAAAAAACTGGACGCATGTGCGCCAGCTCTTCGGCTATGACCGCTTCGATAAGCCGCATCTGGTCGATCTCATGAACGATCTTTATCGCAACGAGTGGGGCACCTTCCAGAATTTCTTCTGCCCCACCCTGAAACTCAAGGAGAAGCAGCGCGTTAACTCCAAATACATCAAAAAATACCATCCACCCCAAACCCCCTGCCAGCGATTGCTGGCGTCCGATCACATCTGCGCAGAAACAAAGAATAAACTGACCGCCACTTTCTGTTCCACCAATCCGTTTCTTCTGAAGAAAATCATTCAGGCAAAACTCAAAATTATCTTCAATGCACTAAAATGAAGTGTCCCATCCTTATGGCGTATGCGTTAACTTCTAAAAACTATTTCGGTAACCTTTTTCAATGGCGCAACGCGCATATTCCAAATTTGGCGTGGCACAGCCCGGCAGGCCCGCTGTTACTGCAAAAGTGACAGCAGCCAACAACGCTTTTACTCTTGTCGTCGATTTTTCAAGATATCCTGTAAAACTGCTCATAGGTCTATTCTTTCTAAATTAAGTTACCTCCGGCAAAGCCGGAGGTTTATTGCTTGAGCGCCTCAAAGGCGCTGGTGACCCATGAGCCGCCTGAAGGCGGCTATAGTCCCAATTTCATTTGGTCGTAACGTTCATCTTCAAGCTCCTGATTACGAATGTAAGCTCGAACCATCTCTTCATCCAAACCAACCGTCGAAACAAAGTACCCTCTGGCCCAGAATACCTCGCCAGTGAAGTTCCGCTGCCGACCTCCGAAGTGGCGGGCTATCGAAATCGCACTCTTCCCTTTGATATAACCAACCACGTTCGATACCGAGTGCTTTGGCGGTATGCTCAAACACATGTGAACGTGATCTACCATCAAATGTCCTTCGACTACCTTCGATTCCCTTTGCAGCGCAAGCTCCCGAAATGTTTCGCCCAAATGCTTTCGCAATACTCCGAATATCGCTTTCTTACGCCGCTTCGGAATAAATACAACATGATATTTACAATCCCACCGGGTATGACTCAAACTCTGATACTCTTTCATCGTGAATCTCCTTCTTTTAGTCGAAAAAGAAGATTCACAGCGACCGACGTATAGGTCAAACCTTGGTGAGTCCCCCGGCATAGCCGGGGGTTTACCTTGTTAAATTATGGACTATGAAAATGAGCTGTCCAGAATTGCCGAAGCGGTGACGGCGGAGGAAACCAAAAATGTGGCTCTTCATTCCGAGATACAGGATTGGCATGTCGCTTTGACGGCCTGGACAACAATGTATGACAAGTCCCAAACGTGGGGATATTTTTTGGGTAAATCTCGATCCAACCATTGATCCGTGTTATCGATAAAACACGCTTGATGGAGAAAGAAGGAAAATTGGATCATACGGATATGGAATCCGTTGAGCGCGGGTTACGCACGGTGCTTGGATTATCCTGAATCCGGATAATCGCACGTCTGGTATACGGTTATTCTCTCCAAGCCGGAAAACCCGGCAAACCCCGAAAAAAATCCATATCGTGGTTGGGCCAGAGTTCCGCGTCTTCTCTGCGGGCCAGTGCCTTGAGCTTGCGGATACTCGCCAGTGCCAGCGTCTCGTTATCCTGCCAACAGTAGCCCGGCGCAATTTCCTCCGACAGGTTCTCACCCAGATCGGCCGCATCGCCGCACAGAATGACCGGTTGTCCTTTTTTCAGCTCGATGAACAGCGACATATGCCCCGCTGTATGGCCAGGGCTGGTGATGGCGTGCACACCCGGCGCCACCAGATACTCGCCCATTTTTACCCGCCATTGATCCGCATTGACCAACTCACCAGCAAATACGCTGCCATCCAGCCCGGTACTTGCCGCAGCCAATGCATCGCCTTGTATATGGACCTCGCAACCCGGCAGATCACACAACCCGCCTGCGTGGTCAAAGTGCAGATGGCCAATAAACACGACGTCTATATCTGACGGCGCGAGTCCCAGTTGCGCCAGGTAGCGCGGGATACGCTGCGCTTCCCGCATGGCGGGCGCCTCCACCAGCGGACGCATGGGGTCAAAATACCTGGCGCGCAACAGCGGGTCGGCCAGCTTGCGGTAATCGCATCCCGCATCGTAAAGAATGCGCCCGTTTGGGGTTTCAATCAGATACGCGAGAATCGGCGCATCAATGAATTCGCCGTGGCCACGGTTGCGTGTCGAGATGGTTTTCTCATAGCGAATCGTGCCTGTGAGCAGCGGCCAGACTTTCAGAGCGCGAGACATGATGAAACTCCTGGAGAAAGTAATACAAGCCTGAACAGGATTACGTTAATCTTTCAACC
>JBDSSX010000302.1:0-15274 GCA_039928555.1 Nitrosospira sp.
CATCAACTGTCGCCCGCAGATAAATTACGGTGCCGCCGTGTTTCAACATCTCACGATTTTCGATACTTAGCACTGCGCCGCCGCCTGTGGCAAGTACGATATTCTCGCTTTTCAGCAGTTCCGTTAATATTTCGGTTTCACGCTTGCGGAAACCAGCCTCTCCCTCAATTTCAAAAATTACGGGGATGCTGACCCCCGTTCGTTTCTGGATTTCACGATCCGAGTCAAAAAAAGTTTTGTTCAGAAAGTGAGCCAGCAATTTGCCGATGGTGGTTTTTCCCGCGCCCATCATGCCCACCAGGAAAATGTTACCGCTTGTTTCATTTGCGTCATCCGCGGTATCGTTTGACGCTACTGTTGCATTAGTGGAATTCATGCGCGCAATTGTAGCGGAAATGCCATCGCTCGCGCACAGACAAAAACGTGTCAGTGAGCGGGCAAACCCATGTACGTTTTCTTGCAAGCCGCGCGGATATAAGTGGCAAAGCGTAACTGATGTGACAAACTGACAACGCGGGCGGAATAAAAAATCACATCAGGAGAAAGAGGCTTCTCTGTTAGTCCGGCTGGATGGGCGGTGTCTTGCTGAACTCATCCTTGTTCAATCTGCCGTCCCGATCGATGTCCAGACTCCTGAAAGTCCGGGCCGGCATTTTTTGTTCCTCGGCCTCTTTCGCATTGATGTAGCCGTCCTTATCCGTGTCATATAATTCCCAGGGAGGGACCATGCCCTTCTTCCTGGACTCGGCCGGCACTTCCGCATGAGCCAGGGACGAAATGCTGACAATTAATATTGCCAATAATTGTAATGTTTTGTTTTGTAATACTGAGAGGTGACTCACTGTGTCTCCTGAATAACCGCCGGTAATGAGGATATAGATGAGAATCGCTCAATTCATCAACAGGTAGATTATTACTAAAACAAAGGCTGGCACGCCTAAAATCCAGGCGAGAAAGTATTTACCCATGATAATCCTCCTGAGAAAAAGCCTGAGAGACAATATATTCCTGGATATTTCATTTTCATGGCATGTTTAAACAGCAATACACTGCTCGCATCATGGAAGGCGCTCACGTGAGCGCAGGTTATACGACCGTAACAAATGCACCATTGAGGGTAGCACCTGTCGCATCATCACTGTTCTGGTCTTGCTGCCCAGTAGCCCCGCGCTAATGGCGACGCCGCCCTTTGCCGCCTTGCTCAATGATCCGCGCGGCATTATTGCCAGCACTGCCACCAACCCCAGAGCAGCGGAATAGGGGTGGCGCGTTAAAAACTTGAACGTATGGCTGCGCGGGAATGCATGCGTGGCGTCGGCGGGATGATCCTCATCCGCATGATTGAACATGGATCGATAGGCGTCGCGGCTGGCGTGCATCCGTTCCAGCAGCGCTTTTTTCTCATCTTCGAGGGAAGCGCTCATACCACATCCTTCATCAGCTTGACATCCTGCTGCAATTCGTCACGCAGGGTATCAAAGGTGGAAGCCGGACTTGTCTTATCCTGACTTCCCATATAAGCCACAAAGGCGATCAAGGCATAGCAAGCCGCCACTCCCCATGCGGCGGTCACCCGATAGGGCGTGTCCCAACAGGTAATAATGATGGCCAGTCCCAGAAAAATCAGGCTCAAGACAGCGAAAAGCGCTATCACCACAAAGCTGATTATCCGTTTCTTCAAGCTCCGCCCTTGAATCTCCACGGATATTCTCACCAGTTCCAGGTAATCGTCGATACGTTCCAGCGCAATGGCGGCCAGGTACCTGGCTTTTTTGATGGTCTCAAACATGGCGATTTGCCTCGACTTATGTGCCGGCGCCAGGGTCGATTAACGACGCGTAATCAACAGGCCAAGCAGAAAGCCGGCTAATGCCGCATAGCCGACCGATTGCATGGGATGCTCTTTTACGTAGTCCCTGGAATACTCGACGCCATGATCGAACTGTTCGCGAGCATCATCCGCCATCTCGCTGGCTGCTTCCCTGGTCGAGGCAATTTTTGCCAACAGTTTTTCCTTGGCTTCTTCCACCTCGGTTTCCGATAAACTGGAGATGCGAGAGATCAGATCCCCCAGATCGGCACGGAGATTAGCCAATTCCTCGCTGGCGACCGCGCTTGCCTGCTTGCCAGCAGACCTGGCCGCGCCCCCTACCTTATATGCCGCCGTGCCTGCCCGATGCGCCATGTGTTTCACCTCAGCTTGCGCTTCATCCGTTTTACTCCTGGAAGTGTTAGTTGCCATGGTTAACTCCTTTTTGTGATAGAAAGCATGCTGTATTTCAGCACGAGATACCAGTTTCCCGCAATTGGCAATTCCGGTATGTACGTTGACACACATAATCAAATCGATTTGTATCTATTCGATTATCTCATCCGTATCCCGTCACTATACACTTTAGGGCGGCTGTGATCGATAAGTCGAGCGAGTTGACAGAGAAGAGGCATGTTCGAATTCCGAGACGGCATATTCTGATTTCCTTAGGTTCAAATTAAGCGAACCCCCGGCAACAATGTTATAATGCCGCGCTAATCTGGCTTTGCGGCTATTCTCATTCCGGGAATCAGCTGGATTGTCAGCTTAAATTCACATATCCGCCTATTCCAAGGGTGCTCTCTTGTAGAGCGACTATGGCGGGTAGAGGCTCAACCCAAAGGAGAAACTCATGTCAGTAACCATGCGGCAAATGCTGGAGGCGGGCGTTCATTTTGGACATCAGACCCGTTTCTGGAATCCCAGGATGGCTCAGTATATTTTTGGCCATCGCAACAAGATACACATCATTAATCTAGAAAAAACCCTGGCAATGTACCAGGACGCGATGAAATACGTGCGTCAGTTATCCGCCAACAAGGGCACTATCCTTTTCGTTGGCACCAAGCGTCAGGCGCGGGATATCGTGCGGGAGGAAGCACTTCGCTGCGGCGCTCCCTATGTCGATCAGCGTTGGCTCGGCGGGATGCTGACCAATTTCAAGACGATAAAACAATCTGTCAAGCGCCTGCATGATATGGAAGCAATGGCGGAGGATGGCACGCTTGACAAGCTTTCCAAGAAAGAAGCACTCGATATTCAGCGTGAACTGGAAAAACTCAATCGCAGCCTGGGCGGCATCAAGGATATGAAGGGAATCCCCGATGCCATGTTCGTGATTGATGTAGGTTATCAGAAAGGTGCAATCACCGAAGCAAAAAAACTCGGTATTCCGATAGTGGGTGTTGTTGATACTAACCACAGTCCTGAAGGGTTGGATTATATAATTCCCGGCAACGACGATTCCAGTCAGGCCATACGCTTGTATGCGCGAGGGGTGGCCGATGCGATTCTGGAAGGGCGTAACCAGATTGTTCAGGAAATAGTAGGAAACGAATTTGTGGAGATGGATGAGACAACGGCTGCGGAATAGTGAGCAGCCGGACTACGAGTTGCGGACAGGCTACCCGTAGCGCTGTTTTATGATTTTTGCCGGCAATGTGAACAGATTGCGGATTTTTAACTGATTTTGTTTGGAGTAGAGTATGGCGGATATTGCCGCACAAATGGTAAAGGAATTGCGCGACCTGACCGGTCTGGGCATGATGGAGTGCAAAAAAGCGCTGACTGAAACCGATGGTGACATGAAAGCAGCGGAAGATCTACTGCGGATCAAGAGTGGCGCCAAGGCAAGCAAAGCTGCCGGGCGCATTGCGGCGGAAGGAATGGTGGCGGCATATATTGCAACTGACGGCAAGCTTGGCGCGTTGGTGGAAATCAATTGCGAGACCGACTTTGTTGCCAGGAACGAAGATTTCATTAATTTTGCACGCAGCCTGGCACAGTTGGTGGCGGGGAACAGTGTTGCGGATACGGCGGCGCTGGCAGCCGCCGCATTGCCAGGCGGCGAAAATGTAGATGAGTTCCGAAAAGTGCTGGTAATGAAGCTGGGTGAAAACATCAATGTGCGCCGTTTCGTGCGATACGTGGCGGATGGCCGTCTTGCTTCATATCTGCATGGTGCGAAAATCGGTGTAATGGTCGATTACACAGGCGGTGACGAAACACTGGGTAAGGATTTAGCCATGCATATTGCGGCCAGCAAGCCTATTTGCGTTTCGCGTGAGCAGGTTTCGCCCGAGCTGCTGGCGCGTGAACGGCAGATCTATACCGCACAAGCGGCCGAGAGTGGCAAGTCCGCCGATATCGTCGCAAGAATGGTGGATGGACGTATTGCCAAATATCTTGCTGAAGTGACATTGCTCGGCCAGCCCTTCGTCAAGGATGCGGATCAGACTGTGGAAAAACTACTTGCGGAGAAATCGGCCACAGTCAATGGCTTTACCTTGTTCGTCGTGGGAGAAGGCATTGAAAAGAAATCTGGCGATTTCGCTGCCGAGGTGATGGCTCAGGTGAGTCAAATGAAAGAAGACCAGGCCTCCCAGCCAAACTAAAGATGTTCATGACGAGTACCGTCTATAAGCGTATTCTGTTGAAGCTCTCCGGTGAGGCCCTGATGGGTGAGGACAGCTTTGGCATCAATCGCACCGTTATTGAGCGAATTGTTGCCGAAATTGCGGATGTGAGCCAACTAGGTGTCCAGATCGCAGTGGTTATCGGCGGTGGCAACATTTTCCGCGGTATGACTTCCGCTGGGGATGGAATGGACCGTGCCAATGCGGATTACATGGGTATGCTGGCTACGGTCATGAATGGCCTGGCACTGCAGGATGCCATGCGCCGTGCCGGCTTGGTAAGCCGGGTGCAATCCGCGCTGCGTATTGATCAAGTGGTGGAACCCTATATTCGCGGTAAGGCAATGCGCTATCTGGAAGAAGGGAAAGTGGTAATCTTTGTTGCCGGTACCGGTAATCCCTTCTTTACCACTGATACCGCCGCGGCGTTACGTGGAATGGAAATGAATGTGGATATCGTGCTCAAGGCTACCAAGGTGGATGGCGTGTATACCAATGATCCCAAAACAGATCCCAATGCCATACGCTACCACAATCTGTCGTTTAATGAAGCTATCGCCCAGAATCTGAAGGTAATGGATGCCACCGCACTGACTCTTTGCCGGGATCAGAAGCTGCCGCTCAATGTATTCAGCATCTTCAAGGCGGGGGCATTGAAACGGGTAGTGATGGGCGAAGACGAAGGGACTCTGGTAACAGTATGAGTTCATTCGCTGTTTTTAAATACTGAATATTATGATCGCCGATATCAAGAAATCCGCCGAACAAAAAATGCAAAAAAGCCTTGAAGCATTGAAGCTGGATCTGGGCAAAGTGCGAACCGGCCGGGCTCATACTGGTCTGCTCGATCATATTACAGTCGATTATTATGGCACTCCCACGCTCATTGGTCAGGTGGCCGGTGTCAATTTGGCGGATGCCCGTACGATCACCGTTGCGCCTTGGGAAAAGAAGATGCTGGGCGCGATTGAAAAGGCGATCCGGAATTCCGATCTGGGGTTGAATCCGGTAACCGTCGGTGAAATAATCCGTGTTCCCATGCCGCTACTTACCGAGGAACGTCGTCGCGACCTCACCAAGATAGTAAAGCATGAAGCTGAAACCGCGAGAGTAGCGATGCGCAATATCCGGCGTGACGCAAATACCCACCTGAAGGATTTGCTCAAGGAAAAAAAGATTGCCGAGGATGACGAGCGTCATGGGCAGGATGAAATTCAGAAACTTACCGACCGTCACATCGCGGAGATAGACAAACTGCTGCAGATCAAGGAAGCAGAGTTAATGGCGGTCTGAGTACGCGAAGTATTGCCACAACGCATTGCCACAACGCGCGGGGTAGCAGGCAATCCGCGGAACCGAGGATTTGAAATTCGGGATTTTGAGATACCCTTAACTCACTGTATTCCCTTCCCATGTCCGTAAATACCAGTTCAACCCGCGAAATACCTGATACCGGCATGATTCCCCGGCACATTGCCATTATCATGGACGGTAACGGCCGTTGGGCGAAAAACCGCTTTATGCCACGTGTGGCGGGGCATAAACGCGGGGTGGAGACAGTACGGACTGCGATCAAGGCTTGTGTCGATCGCGGCGTGGAATATCTTACTTTATTTGCTTTTAGCAGTGAGAACTGGCGCAGACCGGCGGACGAAGTCACATTCCTCATGCAGCTTTTCATAACCGTGCTGGAGCAGGAGGTTGTCAAACTGAACGAGAACGGTATTCGCTTTAAAGTAATCGGCGATTTATCGAAATTCGAGCCTAAAATAGTCCAGTTTATTCGTAATGGAGAGGCGCTGACTGCGAACAACACACGCTTTACGTTAACCATCGCAGCCAATTACGGTGGGCGCTGGGATATCATGCATGCCATTCGCAAAATGCTGGAGCAGCGTCCGGAATTGGCGGCTTGTTTCGAAGAAAAGGATTTGATGCAGTATTTTGCATTGAACCATGCTCCGGAACCCGATCTGTTTATCCGTACTGGCGGTGAAAAACGCATTAGCAATTTTCTGTTATGGCAGCTGGCCTACACAGAACTGTATTTCACCGATACCTTGTGGCCGGATTTTGATGCGCGCGCCCTCAACTTGGCCATTCAATCCTATCAGCAACGCGAGCGTCGTTTTGGACGCACCAGCGAACAGCTTCAAATGGCGCCATCCGCCAACGAGGGAAGAGAAATTGCCGCCAAAAGAACTGCGTAGCTTCAATAGTTTCATTATCAGCGCCGTTTTTGCTTATCCCCTCCGTCATGCTTAAGACCCGAATTTTCACCGCCGTCATCATGCTGCTCCTGTTTCTGGCGGCATTGTTTTACTTATCAGCAATTTTCTGGATGATATTGCTGCTTGCCCTGACAGTGGCTGGCGCATGGGAATGGGGTAAGCTCGCAAAGTTTTCCCTCACTCCTTTCATTGTTTATCTGCTTTTTACCGCAATACTGGGTGGAGAGTTATTGATTGTGTTGAGCACGGCGGTGCTGGATGATCCGTATACCCCGTTGTTTCTCTGGTTTTACGCCGCCTCATTGGTATTCTGGGCGCTGGGCGTTCCCTGTTTTTTGAAGTCTAATCGTCCCATCAGGAATCCAGTCCTGTTGGCATTGACGGGTTGGCTATTGCTATTGCCCACCTGCCTTGCTCTGTACCAGTTGCGGGCCATCGATCCGCTGCTCCTGCTGGGTTTCATGGCTGTCGTCTGGATTTCGGATACCGCAGCGTATTTCACGGGGCGTGCATGGGGAAAACATAAGCTCGCCCCCAGTATCAGCCCCGGCAAGACCTGGGAAGGGGTGGCGGGGGCGCTGGTGGCGGTTGCCTTATATGCCGTGACATGGAGTTATATTGCCGGAGAAGAAGCCCATGGTATGTTACTGGTTCCGTTGTTGCTGCTGCTTGTCATGATGGGCATTATTGGTGACTTGTTCGAGTCGTTGATGAAACGTCATGCCGGCGTTAAGGATAGCGGCAATATTTTGCCTGGCCACGGTGGTATACTTGATCGCATTGATGCGCTTACATCAACCCTCCCGATAGCTGTTTTGTCACTCTTATATTTACAGTCCGAACTATGATAGCCATTCGTCATCTTACTATTCTTGGCTCTACCGGCACTATTGGTGTGAACACGCTGGATGTGGTTGCACGTCATCCCGGCCGGTTTCATGTTGTTGCGCTTACCGCAAATAACAACGCGAAAAAAATGCTGGAACAATGCCGTCATTTCCAGCCGCGTTATGCGGTGATGCTGGATGCGGTCAGCGCCGAATGGCTACAGACAGAAATTCGTACGGCCGGACTTGCCACCGAAGTGCTATCCGGTGTCGAGTCGCTGGAGAAGGTGGCATCGTTGCCCGAGGTGGATACGGTGATGGCGGCGATTGTCGGCGCCGCCGGCATACGCCCCACGTTTGCCGCCGCCGGCGCGGGCAAGCATGTACTGCTTGCCAACAAGGAAACCATGGTTATGGCTGGGCGAATTTTCATGGATGTCGTTAAACAGAATCACGCCACACTGCTGCCGATAGACAGCGAACACAATGCCATCCTCCAATCACTGCCACAGAATTTCTCTGGAGATCTGGGTGCGGCCGGGGTGCGCCGTATTCTCCTGACTGCCTCTGGTGGTCCATTCCGGCAATTATCGCTCAGCGCATTGGACGATGTGACGCCGGGGCAGGCTTGCGCTCATCCCAATTGGGTGATGGGACAGAAGATTTCGGTTGATTCCGCCACCATGATGAACAAGGGTCTGGAAGTCATTGAAGCGCACTGGTTGTTTGATGCCGAGCCTGAGCAAATTCAGGTGGTCATTCATCCGCAAAGCATAATTCACTCCATGGTCGAATATGTGGATGGTTCGGTACTGGCACAACTTGGCAATCCCGACATGCGTACCCCGATTGCCCATGCCTTGGGCTTTCCAGAGAGGATTGAAGCCGGTGTGACTCCTCTGGACATGTTCAAAGTTGCCCGGCTGGATTTCGAGGCCCCCGATTTTAAACGTTTTCCCTGTTTGAGGCTTGCATATCAAGCACTGGCCGCCGGGGGTAGCGCACCGGCAATACTTAATGCCGCCAACGAAGTGGCGGTGGAATCCTTTCTCAAGTGCCGGATGCCATTTACCGCAATTCCAGCCATGATTGAACAGGTGATGGAGACAGTTAGCCGCAAGGACATCGCCACGCTTAATGATGTGCTGATAGCGGATAGTGTGGCGCGCGAAGCCGCGCATGAATGGCTGGCGTGTCTGGTATAAGGTGCCTGACGTATTGGCTTCCGGAATGGGCCAGACAACCACTCGGCACCCCGCCGACGGGGTGCCTTCGAAGTGAGCCTGGGCGGGAAGTGAGGTGGCGACGCGCTTCCGGTAAATGGGCAGCACCTTCATTATTAACGAATCAACACGTTTTTCCTCGTTCTGCGCTTGTCACCAACCTGATTTTCTCCTCCCGATTTTGCGGTCCTGATCTCTTTTTTTATGAGACGGCAATGCTGCTCGCCTCTTTACCGAGATATCTTTTGTGCCGTGATTGCTGTCGTTGTGCACTAATCCCAGATAATCCATTAGGCGGCTCTCCGAGCCTACGCGACTGCTGGCGGTCCGTTTGCGGCCATTTTTGCCACTGGCCCGGCGTCCATAGAGCAAGCTATGGACTTTTTCCAACCGGCAAAACCGTCTCGCAACCTGCTTCGCCATCCTCTCGCGTCCTGATGGGTTATCTGGGCTGATATGACATTCCTTTCTACAATAATCGCTTTTATCGTTGCCCTGGGACTGCTGATCGTATTTCACGAATTCGGCCATTACCTGGTGGCACGCTGGTGCGGGGTGAAGGTGCTGCGTTTTTCCATCGGTTTTGGCCAGCCATTGCTAACGAGGCGCTGGGGAAAGGATCAAACTGAATGGGTAGTGGCTGCTTTTCCTCTCGGCGGGTACGTCAAGATGCTCGATGAGCGTGAAGGCGAAGTCGCGCCTGAGGATTTGCCACGATCATTCAACCGCAAGCCGGTGGCCCATCGGTTTGCAATTGTTGCGGCTGGACCGATCGCTAATTTTTTGCTGGCGATCATATTGTACTGGCTGCTATTCATGCTGGGTGTCAGCGGCATGAAACCTGTCGTGGGACCGGTAGCTCCCGCAACACCCGCTGCGTTTGCGGCTTTCGAAAAGGGAGAGACAATAATAAAAATCGGAACCGAACCCGTCGCCACCTGGCAGGATGCGCGCTGGCTGCTGTTGTCGCATGCGGTGGATAGATCGCCCTTCGTAATCGTCGAAACACTCGGCCAGAGTGGAGAGATGATTTCGCGGCAGTTGAACCTGAGCAGCATTCAGGCCGACGATCTGGATGGAGATTTTTTGCGAAAGATTGGCTTGAGCGGTTATTTGCCGGCAATGAAGCCCATTATTGCTCAAGTCACTTCGAATAGCGCAGGCAATCGCGCCGGTTTGCTTGCGGGGGATGAGATCCTGGCGGTGAACGGTAAGGAAATTTCACTTTGGGAAGAAGTGGTGCAGAGGATACGAATCAGCCCTGGAATACCGCTAGCGCTGGAAATTCAACGTAACAATAGCGTCATCAAAATAGAGGTCACACCTGATACGGTTACGGAGAACGGAGAAAAAATCGGCAAGATCGGTATTGGACCGCAAATCGATCATGATGAACTGGAAAAACTGTTGATAAAAGTCAGCTATCCAGCCGGAGCGGCGATGGTCAAGGCTGTGAATAAAACCTGGGAAACATCAGTTTTTACGCTCCGAATGCTATGGAAAATGGTGGTGGGCGATGTGTCGTGGAAGAATGTGAGCGGACCGATTACCATCGCCGACTACGCGGGTAAGTCGGCGCAAATGGGGTTTGCGTCTTACCTTGGATTTCTTGCGCTCATCAGCATCAGTCTGGGGGTATTGAATTTGTTACCTATTCCCATACTGGATGGAGGCCATTTAATGTATTATGTCGTCGAAATCGTCAAGGGCAGTCCGCTTTCTGTCAGAGCCACGGAGATTGGACAGCAGGTCGGGATGACGCTGTTATTTGCTCTGATGGCTCTCGCCATATATAACGATGTAAGCCGGCTCATCTCCAGCTAAAGCATGAATGTCAAGTATGAAAGTCAAATATCTCGTGGCGCTTGTTTCTGTATTTTGCGCTTCGGTTTCATGGGCGCTTGAGCCATTCGTAGTTAAGGATATACGGGTGGAAGGAATACAGCGCACCGAAGCGGGGACGGTGTTCAGTTATTTGCCGATCAAGGTTGGCGACACACTTGACGATGAAAAGGCCGCGGCTGCCATCAAGGCACTCTACGCTACCGGTTTCTTCAAAGATGTTCGGCTGGAGTCCGACAGTGGTATTTTGCTTGTAGTGGTGGAAGAACGTCCGGCTATTGCACAGATCACTATCGTAGGCGCCAAGGAGTTCGAGAAGGATAAGCTGAAAGAAGGCCTGAAACAGGCAGGCTTGGCGGAATCACGCATCTTTGATCGCTCAATGCTGGAGAAGGCCGAGCAGGAATTAAAGCAACAATACCTCAGCCGTGGAAAATATGCTGTAAAGATCACCACCACGACAACTCCGCTTGACCGTAACCGTATAGGCATCAACTTTGACGTGGATGAAGGGAAAACCGCCAAGATTCGCAAGATCAATATCGTCGGCAATAAAAATTTCAAGGAAAAGGAACTGCTGGATGCGATCGTGCTGCGAACGCCTGGCTTGTTGACGTGGTTCACTAAGGAAGATCAGTATTCGAAACAGAAGCTGGCCGCCGATCTGGAGTCTCTGCGCTCTTTTTATCTCAATCGTGGCTACCTGGAATTCAGCATCGAATCGACTCAGGTATCAATTACTTCCGACATGCAGGATATTTACATTACGATAAATATCGTCGAGGGTGACCAATACACGGTTTCCGAGATCAATCTGGCCGGCGAAATGCTGCTGCCGGAAGATGAATTGCGCGGGCTCATAAAATTGGCGCCGGGTGACGTGTTCGCACGAGAGAAGCTGACTGAGTCCGTCAAGCTCCTTACCGACCGGCTGGGTGATGATGGCTACGCGTTTGCAAATATCAACGCCTCACCGCAACTGGACAAGGAAAAACACCAGGTGGCGTTCACTTTTTTTATAGATCCGGGCCGCCGGGTTTACGTGAGACGTATCAACATAACAGGCAACAATCGTACCCGGGATGAGGTGATCCGCAGGGAAATGCGGCAATTTGAAGGAGGGTGGTATTCAACCTCTAAAATCAACCGCTCCAAATTACGTGTGGACAGGTTGAATTATTTTCTTGCTGTCAATGTGGAAACGCCGGCCGTTCCCAATGCCACTGATCAGATTGATGTAAACGTCGAAGTCAAGGAAAAAGCTACGGGCGCCGTCATGTTTGGAGCGGGCTATTCCAACATGGAAGGTTTGATATTAAGTGGTTCTGTTGCCCAGGACAATATATTCGGGACCGGAAAACTTGTCAATCTCATGGTCAATACCGGCAGTGTAAACAAGACCTATTCACTCTCGTACACAGACCCTTATTTTACACGTAACGGGGTAACCGGCGGCTTTGATATTTACAAACGCGTGCTCAATACACGTTCGCTATCCTCGGTAAGTACTTTTAATACCGATACCACAGGAGCTGGCGTGCGTTTTGGCATTCCACTGAATGAGAATGACAGCATCATGACAGGTCTTGGCCTGGAAAACACGAAAATTGACCTCGGCCCCAATAGCCCGCAGCGTAACATCGATTTTGTGAACCAATTCGGAAGCAGCACCATCAACATACCGTTGACGCTGAGCTGGCGGCGCGACGGCCGCGACAGCGCCATCTGGACCACCTCGGGTACCACGCAGCGAGTATTTGCAGAAACGGGTTTGCCGGGCGGTGACCTTACGTATTACAAATTGGATTATCACCTCAGGTGGTATTATCCTCTCACAAATACGTTCACTCTCATGTTGAACGGAGAACTCGGCTATGGTGATGGCTATAATGGAAAAGATCTGCCCTTTTTCAAGAATTTCTTCGCCGGCGGCAATACTTCGGTGCGTGGCTACAACATCAGTTCGTTAGGTCCTCGTGATGCCAATAATAGAACGCTGGGGGGCAATAAGCGCGCAGTGGGTAGCATTGAAATACTGTTTCCCATGCCCGGTATGCGGAACGACAGATCCGTGCGTTTAAGTGCGTTTCTGGACGGCGGTACCGTATTTGGTCCTGGCGGGACGAGACCGGAGCTGGAAGGTATGCGTTATTCTACTGGAATCGCTGTTACCTGGATTTCTCCAATGGGACCGCTTAAAGTCAGCATCGCCCAACCAATAAATAATAATCCTGGGGACAACTTGCAGCGATTTCAGTTTCAATTTGGACAGCAGTTCTAATCAAACGGATAAGCGGGAGATAAAATTGAAACATAAGGTTCAATGGCGACGAACTTTAATGGCAGTATGCATGATTCTTGTTTCCGCAAGCGGATCCTTTGATGCCCGTGCGAATGAGATCAAGATTGGTGTTGTCGATACCGAGAGGGTTCTGGCAGAATCGGCGCCGGCGGTTAGAGCGTTGAAAAAGATAGAAAAGGAATTTTTGCCGCGCGATCAGGAAATCAAGAAGATGGCGTCGCAGGCGAAGGTGCTTCAAGAGCTTCTGGAAAATGAGGGCAAGGCGATGCCGGAGGCGGATCGCCGTAACAAGGAGCGTGATCTTGCCACACTTAATCGCGAATATCAGCGTGCTCAACGGCAGATGCGCGAGGATCTGAGTCTGCGTCAGAACGACGAAGTTGCCACGTTGCAGTTGAGCGCCACTAAAGCGATTCAAATTATCGCGGAAGCAGAAAAGTACGATTTGATATTGCCTTTGCGTGATCTGGTTTACCGCAGTCAGCGCATGGACATTACCGAGAAGGTTATCAAAGCGCTGGCAGACAAATAGCGGGCAATTCAGGTTAAAGGAAAAAAATCGTGAGTACTATGGATATCCATGAAATTCTGCAATATCTTCCTCATCGCTATCCCTTTCTGCTAGTGGATCGCGTTCTATCCTGCGAACCAGGGAAGAACATAGCCGCACTCAAGAACGTGACAATTAACGAGCCTTTTTTTGGTGGTCATTTTCCTCATCATCCGGTTATGCCAGGCGTGCTGATTATTGAAGCGCTGGCGCAAGCCGCGGCGATTTTAACGCTGAAGACCATGAATGTGAAAGCCGATGAAAATTCGATTTACTATTTTGTTGGCATAGATAGGGCTCGTTTCAAGCAACCGGTACAGGCAGGTGACCAGCTGATACTCAAGGCAACGATAGAGCGGCAGCGAATCGGCATCTGGAAGTATTCCACCCAGGCGGAAGTGGATGGCCGTATTGTTACCGAGGCCGAGTTGATGTGCACGGTGCGAAGCAAGTAGCCATAGCGGATATGTTCCGGCCAGCGCCATCGTTCGCCCAAGTGTGCGGATCGCGGTCAGTTAGAAGCCGACGGTTCCTTCGCTATATTGGCGGTTGCAGATTCGGGATTGAAAATTGAGGGTTGTGGAAATGCCGGCCGAAGCGTTCAATTGGGTTTGTGGCGTGGATGAGGCTGGCAGAGGACCGCTAGCGGGGCCGGTGTTCGCCGCCTGCGTGATGCTGGGCCCGGACCATGGAATAGAAGGGTTGGCGGATTCAAAAACACTCAGCGAAAATCAACGTAACAGGCTGACTATCGCCATTAAAACCTATTCAGTTGCCTGGGCTATTGGTTCCGCGTCCGTTCAAGAGATCGACCGGTTAAATATTCTGCAGGCGAGCTTGCTTGCCATGAAACGCGCAGTCGAAAGTCTGTCATTTATTCCTGGCAGAGTATTGGTAGATGGGAACCATGGTCCTCGTCTGAGGTGCCCTGTCACCACAATTATCAGGGGCGATAGCCTGATACCGGAAATTTCCGCGGCTTCGATTCTTGCCAAGACGGCGCGCGACGCTGAAATGGTGGCATTGCATCAGCGCTTTCCACACTATGGCTTTGATCGCCATAAAGGATATCCTACGAAGCAACACATTGCGGCTTTACGGACCCACGGAGCATCGATAATACATCGCCATAGTTTTGCGCCGGTCAGAGAGCTGACGGTACATGGTAAACTTCAGGTGGTGAGAATTTAACCTGAATCGAGCCTGTATGAAGCTGAAAGTCAAGTATTGCGAAGGTCTCCGTGGATCATGGCGCTAAACTGGAAGATGAGCGGTCAACTGTCGGATTCAGGTTTAATCAGCGGTTTGAGAAGGAACCTTATTTCATTTCGTATCACTAATGTAATATTCACCACTGCCAGTACGCGTAGGTACCTAGCGAAGGATGATCTGGTGGGTGTTTTGAGCGCAGTGCAAGAAGCAATTGCACGTGGACCGATTGCAGTAACTTAAATCACAGACTTGAATAATATGCGTATTGAAAAAGACACGGTAGTATCCCTCACCTATGAGCTTCTGGATTCGTCCGGCGAGGTCATGGAAAGAACCGCTTCACCGATCAGCTATTTGCATGGTGGCTATGAAGGAATTTTCCCGATGGTGGAAGAACAGTTGCATAGCAGAGAGGCAGGTTACAGTTGTTCCGTCTTTATGGAGCCGGAAAACACCTTTGGCGAATACGATAGCCAACTGGTGCGAGTGGAGCCACGCGACGCGTTTCCCAACGATATTGTGGTGGGGATGCAGTTTGAAGGTGGCGAAGAAGACTCCGACGACGTCTTGATCTTCACCATAACCGATATCGCCGATGACAAAGTGGTCGTGGATGGCAACCATCCACTGGCCGGCAAGGC